>DASUIK010000402.1:0-2710 GCA_036279795.1 Burkholderiaceae bacterium
CCTTTGTTGACCGGCGCCAGCGCTGTGCCCGTCTCCGCGGCCACCCCAGATTAAATGAGCGCTTTTTCTCGCATCACCGGCACCGGCAGCTATTTGCCGCCGCGCCGTGTCACCAATGCCGACCTCGCGGCCGAGCTGGCCGCCCGGGGCCTGGAAACTTCCGACGAATGGATTGTGGAGCGCACCGGCATCCGGGCGCGCCACTTTGCTGCGCCTGATGTGTGCAGCAGCGACCTGGGTGCCGAAGCCGCCCGCCGCGCCATGGACGCTGCCGGCGTGGCGCCGCAGGACATCGATCTCATTATCGTCGCCACGTCCACGCCGGACATGGTGTTCCCATCCACGGCTGCTATCCTGCAGCACAAGCTGGGCATCGCAGGCTGTCCGGTGTTTGACGTGCAGGCGGTGTGCAGCGGTTTTGTCTACGCGCTGACCGTGGCCGATGCGCTGATTCGCACCGGCACGGCCAAGAAGGCGCTGGTGATCGGCGCCGAGGTGTTCAGCCGCATCCTCGATTTCAACGACCGCACCACCTGCGTGCTGTTTGGCGACGGTGCCGGCGCTGTGGTGCTGGAGGCCAGCGACACGCCGGGCATCCTGGCTACCGACCTGCACGCCGACGGCAAACACGTGGGCATCTTGTGTGTGCCGGGCACGGTGTCGGGTGGTCAGGTGTTGGGCGATCCGACCCTCAAGATGGACGGCCAGGCGGTGTTCAAACTGGCCGTGGGCGTGCTGGAAGACGCTGCCCGGGCCACGCTGGCCAAAGCGGGTTTGCAGGACACCGACATCGACTGGCTGATCCCGCACCAGGCCAACATCCGCATCATGACCAGCACCGCGCGCAAGCTCAAGCTGCCCATGGACAAGGTGGTGGTCACGGTCGATCAGCACGGCAACACGTCGGCTGCCTCCATTCCGCTGGCGTTGGACCACGCGGTGCGTGCCGGCCAGGTTCAGAAAGGCCAGAAGCTCATGCTCGAAGGTGTGGGCGGTGGCTTCACCTGGGGTGCTGTGCTGCTCACGTTCTGAGCCAGAACGCCGCCTTTTGATTCATTCAGTGCGTGGGCACTTGCCTACCCAAGGTTGACGTCATGAAATCCTTTGCTTTTGTATTTCCCGGCCAGGGCTCGCAGTCCGTGGGCATGCTGGACGCCTGGGGTGACCACCCCGTGGTGCTTGAAACCCTGAAAGAAGCTTCTGATGCTTTGGGTGAGGACGTGGGTCGCCTGATCCACGAAGGCCCCAAAGAGGCCCTGGCCCTGACCACCAACACCCAGCCGGTGATGCTGGTGGCGGCCGTGGCCGCGTGGCGCGTGTGGCGTGCCGAGGGCGGCGCTTTGCCTGCTGCTGTGGCGGGGCACTCGCTGGGTGAGTATTCGGCGCTGGTGGCCTCTGGCGTGTTGACGCTGGCCCAGGCTGCGCCGCTGGTGCGTTTCCGTGCCGCCGCCATGCAGGAAGCCGTGCCCGTGGGCACCGGCGCCATGGCCGCCATCCTGGGCATGGACGCGGCCAAGGTGATAGCTGGCTGTGCCGAAGCGCAGGCCACGTTTGGCGCTGGCAGCGCCGAGGTGGTGGAAGCTGTCAATTTCAACGACGCCGCCCAGACCGTGATCGCCGGCAGCAAGGCGGCGGTGGAAAAAGCCTGTGAAGTGCTGAAGGCCAACGGCGCCAAACGCGCCTTGCCGCTGCCGGTGTCGGCACCGTTCCACTCCAGCCTCATGAAGCCTGCGGCCGACAAGCTGCGCGCCAAGCTGGCCGATACGGTGTTTGCGGCAGCGCAGATTCCCCTGGTCAACAACATCGATGTGGCGGTGGAAACCGACGCCGACCGCATCCGCGACGCCTTGTACCGCCAGGCGTTTGGTCCGGTGCGCTGGGTCGAGTGTGTGTTGGCCATCAAGGCGCGCGGCATCACCACCCTGGTGGAATGTGGCCCCGGCAAGGTGCTGGCCGGCATGACCAAACGCATCGACGCCGAACTCACCGGCGCCGCGTTGTTCGATCCGGCCACGCTGGCCGAAGTGAAGGAGTTGCTGGCATGAGCGAAGTCAAGTTCGAAGGCCAGGTGGCCCTGGTCACGGGTGCCTCGCGTGGCATTGGCGCAGCGATTGCGCTGCAACTGGCCCAGCAAGGCCTCAAAGTCATTGGCACCGCCACCAGCGACGATGGCGCGGCCAAGATCAGTGCGGCCCTTTCAGCCCACGCCGGTTGCCGTGGCGCCAAGCTCGACGTCAACGACGCGGCGGCCGGCGAAGCGCTGGTGGACGCCATCGTCAAGGAACATGGCGGCTTGCAGGTGCTGGTGAACAACGCCGGCATCACCCGCGACATGTTGGCCATGCGCCTGAAAGACGACGATTGGGACGCGGTGCTGGACACCAACCTCAAGGCCGTGTTCCGGATGTGCCGCGCCGCGATGCGCATCATGATGAAGCAGCGCTACGGGCGCATGATCAACATCACCTCGGTGGTGGGCGCCGCGGGCAATCCCGGCCAGGCCAACTATGCGGCGGCCAAGGCCGGCGTGGCCGGCATGACCCGGGCGCTGGCCCGCGAACTCGGCAGCCGGGGGATCACGGTCAATTGCGTGGCGCCCGGCTTCATCGAAACCGACATGACCCGGGCCCTGCCCGAGGCCCAGAAGGACGCCATGCAGGGCCAGATTGCGCTTGGCCGTTTTGGCGCCGCCAGCGATATCGCCGAAGCC
>DASUIK010000403.1:0-9781 GCA_036279795.1 Burkholderiaceae bacterium
AGATATACGCCAGCATTTATGTGCGGCTGGTGGACCGCAAGGACCGCAGCCGCAGTGTGGACCAGATGTCCGACGTGCTGCGCGAACGCCTCAAGACCGTGCCTGGCATCACCGTGACCCATGTGGGGCTGCTGGATGCAGTGGGCGGACAGAAGCAGGTGGAGTTCTCGCTGCAGGGGCCTGACCTGCGCGAGCTGGAGCGCCTGACCAAAATCGTTACCGAGAAGATCCGCGGCATCCCGGGCCTCGTGGACCTGGACACCAGTGCCAAGCCCGACAAGCCCGTGATTGCGCTGGATGTGAAGCGCGAAGTGGCGTCGGACCTGGGGCTGTCGGTAGCGCCCATGGCGGCGTCGCTGCGCACGCTGGTGGCAGGCACCACCGTGGGTAACTGGCGCGCACCCGACGACCAGACCTATGACGTGAACGTGCGCCTGGCGCCGGAGGCCCGCACCACCCCGGCCGACCTGGAGCGCCTGCCCTTTGCCCTGGCCGCCACCGATGGTACGACCCGCATCGTGCGCCTGAACCAGGTCGCCAGCGTCACCGAATCCACCGGCGCCAACCAGATCAACCGGCGCGACCTGACCCGCGAAGTGGCGGTGAACGCCAACGTGTCCCAGCGCTCGGCGGGTGAAGTGTCGAACGACATCAAGAAGGCGCTGGAGACCGTGACCTTCCCGCCGGGTTACCGCTACCAGTTTGGCGGCTCCACCAAGAACATGGCCGAATCGTTCGGCTACGCCATCTCGGCACTGGCCATGGCCATCATCTTCATCTACATGATCCTGGCCAGCCAGTTCAAGAGCTTCCTGCAGCCGCTGGCGCTCATGACCTCGCTGCCACTCACGCTGATTGGTGTGGTGCTGGCGCTGCTGATGTTCCGCTCCACGCTGTCGATGTTCTCCATCATTGGCGTGGTGATGCTGATGGGGCTGGTGACCAAGAACGCCATCCTGCTGGTGGACTTTGCGATCCGTGCCCGCGAGGAACACGTGAATGACCAGGGCCAGACCGTACCCGGCCTACCCCGCGCTGACGCGCTGCTGCTGGCCGCCCGGGTGCGGCTGCGCCCCATCCTCATGACCACGCTGGCCATGGTGTTTGGCATGGTCCCGCTGGCCTTTGCGCTCACCGAAGGTTCCGAACAGCGCGCCCCCATGGGACAGGCCGTGATCGGTGGCGTCATCACCTCCTCGCTGCTCACGCTGGTGGTGGTGCCGGTGGTGTACTGCTACATGGACGACCTGGCCGAATGGGGCCGCCGGTGGATGGGTCTGTCGCCCACGCCTGCGTTGACAGAAGCGACACACACCCCCCGGTAAAATCGAAAACCCTGATTGACAAGCCCCACGGAGCCTTTTGCCATGACCGCCCTGCCCACCGCATTCGACGTCGAACAAGCCCGATTCAACATGATCGAGCAACAAGTCCGCCCCTGGGAGGTGCTGGACCCGCAGGTGCTGGCTCTGCTGGGCGACGTCAAGCGCGAGCATTTCGTCCCCGAAGCGCACAAGGCACTGGCCTTCGTGGACATGGACATCCCGCTGACCCAGCCCGCCCGTGAAGGCCAATGCATCCTGTCGCCCCGTGTCGAGGCCCGCATGGTCCAGGACCTGCAGCTCCAGCCCACCGACAAGGTGCTTGAAATCGGCACGGGTTCGGGCTTTTCCGCCGCGCTCATGGCCCGTCTGGCACAACAGGTGCTGAGCCTGGAAATCGACCCCGCCCTGGCCAGCCAGGCCCGTGGCCGCCTGATCCAGGCCGGTGTGACCAACGTGGACGTGCGCCAGGCCGACGCGGCCGCCAATGGCTTTGCCGCCTGCCAGACCGGTGCACCCTATGACGCCATCCTGCTGAGCGGCTCCGTGGCCGAGGTGCCCGACGCCCTGTTGCAACTGCTGGCCGTGGGCGGGCGCCTGATCGCCATCACGGGCGAAGAGCCCATGATGCGTGCCACCGTCATCACCCGCACGGGCGACACCAGCTTTCACACCACCCAGCCCTGGGACACCGTGGCACCGCGCCTGTTGAACTTCCCCCAACCCTCACGCTTCAACTTCTGATGAACGCCCTGCGCCCCAACCAGATGGCCGCCTGGATTGCCCAGGTCAAGGCCGAACTGCCCGCCGATGTCCTGCCTGTGGTGCTGGACGTGCGTGAGGCCTGGGAAGTCCAGACTGCCAGCGTCAAACCCGACGGCTTCGAGCTGGTGCACATGCCCATGCAGACCATCCCGGCCCGCTTGCAAGACCTGCCCCGCGACCGCCCCATCGCCTGCCTGTGCCACCACGGTGGACGCAGCGCACAGGTGACGCAATTCCTCAACAACCAGGGGTTTGAGCAGGCGGTCAACATCGCCGGCGGCATCCATGCCTGGTCGGCCGAAGTCGATCCTTCGGTGCCCTGCTACTGAATCCCTCATTCAACCGTTTCCAACCAGGATATTTCGCATGAACCGACGCCCGCACGCCTTGGCCGCCCCTGTCGCAGCGCCCCGCCGCCCCCTGTGGCAGGCCCTGGCACAAGCGGGCCTCTTCCTGAGCCTGGCGGGCGCCGCCTTGCCCTCCATGGCCCAAAGCCTGGGGGCGTTGTACCAATCGGCGCGCGATTTCGACGCCACCTACCTCTCCGCCCGCTCGCAGTACCAGGCCAACCTGGCGAAGGCCGAGCAGGCGCGTGCCGGCCTGCGTCCGCAGGCCTCGCTGAGTGCTGGCGCCAACGTGGCTAATGTCGACAGCAGCCTCACCGGCCGGCGTGACACCAACAGCCAGAACGCCGCCCTCGGGGCCAGCATGCCGCTGTACCGCCCGGTCAACCAGATCGCGTTCGACCAGGCGCAGAAATCGCTCGAAGTGGCCGAGGGCCAGTTGCTGGCCGCCGAACACGACCTGATCGTGCGCAGCTCGCAGGCCTACTTCGATGTGCTGGCCGCGCAGGACACGCTGACCTTCGTCAAGGCGCAAAAAACGGCGGTGGCCGAGCAACTGGCCGCCGCCAAGCGCAACTTCGAGGTCGGCACGTCCACCATCACCGACTCACGCGAAGCCCAGGCCCGATACGACCTGGTGTTGGCTCAGGAAATCGCGGCCGAGAACGATTTGCGCGTCAAGAAACTGGCGCTGGACCAGTTGGTGGGCCGCAGCGGCACAGAGCCGCTGGCCCTGGCCACGCCCGTTGGGCTGCCCGCCCTGAGCCCCGAAGACCTGGGCCCGTGGGTGGCCCAGTCGGAAGCGGCCCACCCCGGCATCCGCCAGGCGCGCGCGGCCCTGGACATCGCGGCATTGGAAACCCGCCGCGCCGAAGCCGGCAAGAAACCCACGGTGGACCTGACCGGCCAGTACCAGATCGCGCGCTCCCCCAGCACCTCGGCCCTGGCCGCGGGCAATGTGCGCACCAACACCGCCAGTGTGGGTGTGCAGTTCAACATGCCGCTCTACACAGGTGGCGCGCTGGAAAACCGCATCGTTGAAGCCGCTGCCTTGGAAGACAAGGCACGCACCGACCTGGAGGCCGCACGCCGCACCGTGGCCCAAGCCACCCGCGCCGCCTACTTTGGCGTCATCTCAGGCCTGGGGCAGGTCAAGGCGCTGGAAGCGGCTGAAGCCTCCAGCCAGAGCGCGCTGGATGCCAACAAGCTGGGTTACCAGGTGGGCGTGCGCATCAACATTGACGTGCTCAATGCCCAGAGCCAACTGTTCCAAACCAAACGCGACCTGGCCGTGGCACGTTACAACGTGCTGGTGGGTGGTTTGCGGCTGAAGCAGGCCAGCGGGGTGTTGAAGGCCGAGGATTTGTCGGCCATCGATGCTTTGTTGGCGAAGTGATTTTTTGCCTGGTTTGACCTCGCGGCTCGGGGCGGCACGCTGCCCTGTTCCGCTCATGTCCTCCGAGTCGGCACAGCCGGCGGGGGACAGCCGCGAAGCCAGTCACCCCTGGCGCTCGGGCCCAGCGGAGGCAGCAGCCGACAGCACCACCCCAACCGTGCGCAACACCGCGCCGCGTCCACCCGACATCAGCGCTCCGGCACCCTGACGCGCACGGTCCAAGCGGGCACTGTCATTCGCCAGTTCCACCGCCAGGCGACAAGCCCCCGCCATGTCGGCCACCCGCAAGGCCGCGCCACAGGCCTCGGCCCGCTCAGCGGCCTCCAGAAAGTTGAAGGTGTGCGGCCCCATCACCACCGGGCAACCGCAGGCCGCCGCCTCAATGAGGTTCTGCCCGCCCAGGGGGGCAAAGCTGCCGCCCAACAAAGCCACGTCGGCCAGGCCGTAGTACAGCGCCATCTCCCCCAAAGAATCGCCCAGCCAGACATCGGCCACCCACTCGGCGGCGCTGGGGCCGGATTCGGGCCACTGGCTGCGGCGCGACACGTTCAGGCCCGCGCCGGCCAGCAAGGCCGCCACCTCATCGAAGCGCTGTGGATGCCGAGGCACCACCAGCCACAAGGCACCGGGCCGGCGCTGGGCCAGCCACATCGCCTCTTCGCCCTCGCGCGAGCTGGCCAGCAGGGCCACGGGGCGCGCGTAAGGCGAGGCACGCCAAACGCGTGCCGTCGCCAGCTGCGCGGCGTTCGGTGTGGCGTCGAACTTGAGGTTGCCAAACACAGCTTGCACCGGCGCGCCCAGTTGGCGCAGGCGCTGGGCGTCGGGCTCGGTCTGGGCGTACACCCCGTGCAGGCTGCTGTAGGTGGCGAGCGACAGCGTCTTCAAGCGCAAGGCCTGCTTCAGGGATTTTTCGCTCAAGCGCGCATTGACCAACAACAGCGGTACACCCGCCTTGTGGCTGGCCTGGGTGAGGCAGGGCCAGACCTCGGTTTCCAGCAGCACCCCCACAGCGGGGCGGAAGTGCTGCAGAAATCGGCGGGTGGCGCCTGGTGTGTCCCAGGGCAGCCAGGCCTGGCGATCACCCGGGCGCAGCAGGCGCTGCCCTTCGGCCCGACCGGTGGCGGTGCCGTGGGTCAGCAGCAGGCGCAGGCCGGGTTGCTTTGCACGCAGGGCGGCGACCAGCGGCGCGGCGGCCCGGGTTTCACCCAGCGACACCGCGTGCACCCACACCCAACCGGTTGAAGCGCTTTCATCACCGTAATCGCCGAAGCGCTCAGCCACTGCCTCCAGGTAGCCCGGCTCGGCCTGACCGCGTTTGCGCAGTTTGCGACGCAGCAGGGGCTGGGCCAGCGTAGTCAGCACCCCGTAGGCCACCAGGGCCAGGCGCTGCACCAGCGTCATGCTTTGTCGAAGAGTTGCTGGTAGACGCGGCCGATGCCGGCCGCCTCCTGCGCCAGCGAGAAGCGTTCGGTCACGCGCTGGCGTGCGGCCTCGCCCATGGCCAGGGCACGCTGGGGATCGACCATGACGCGGCGCACCGCATGGGCCAGACCAACGGCATCGCCGGTATCCACCAGTTCGCCGGTTTCACCGGGTATGGCCAGCTGGTCGAAGGCGCCCGTGCGCGAGCACACCACCGCGCAGCCGGTGGCCGCTGCCTCGAAGGGCGTGAGGCCAAAGGGTTCGTAGCGCGGGCAGGCCACACACAGCAGGCACCGCTGGTACCAGCGGTGCACCTCGGCGGCCGGCACCTCACCCAGAAACACGATGCGCTCACTCAGACCGGCGGCGGCGATCTTCTCGCGCAGGGCCTTCTCGTAGGCCTGGTGCTGCGGCTGGGCCAGGCCGGCGATGACGGCCGTGGCATCTGGCAGGTCCGGCAGCGTGGCGATCATGGCGTCCACAAACACGTCGCTGCCTTTGTCTGGCCGCACACGGCCAAAGGTGCCAATGCCGTAACGGCCGGGCAGGCCCGAATCGGCCCAGGCGTTGGCCTTGTCGGGCGGCGGCGCGAAGCGTTGCAGGTCGATGCCATGCGGCACCACCGCTGTGGTGTTGGGCACGAAGCTGGCGGCCAGCGGCGTGGTGGAGATCACCGCGTCCATGCGCGAGATCAGCCAGCGCGGAAAACGCCCGTGCAGGTGCTGCGCGGCCGAAGTGAAAACCAGCTTGATGGGCAGGCGCAGCACGTCGCGCGCCCACAGGCCGGCCATCATTTCGTGATCGCGCCGCACATGCCAGATGCGGAACTTGCGCCCTGCCGGTGGTTTGCGCGACAGCGCGATGGCCTGCTTCAGCGTCATGCCGGGTACGCCGTGCGGCAGCGGCGTACCGCAGTAAGCCAGCCGCCACTGGCCCAGCTGGATGGGCACCAACGCGTTGACCGTGGCCGAGACGCCGGTGTAGCGCTTCTTGAGGTTGAAGACGATGACCTCGGGGTCGTCGCTGGGGCGGGCGGAGGTCATCAGTGCGCCGCGTGTTGAATCAAGGCATCGGGCTTCACCGACTTGAGCAGCGCCATCATGCGCGCCTCGATGCGGTGCAGGGCCTCAGGCGTCTGGCCCTCGAAGCGCAGCACCAACACTGGCGTGGTGTTGCTGGCGCGGATCAGACCAAAGCCGTCCGGCCAGTCTACGCGCAGACCGTCGATGGTGGAGACCTGGGCCGGCGCCTCGAATGTGGCCTGCTGCAACTGTGCAACGAGGGCATGCGGCTCGCCCTCGGCGCAGGCCACGTTGAGCTCGGGCGTGCTGTGGCTGGTTGGCAGGGCTTCCAGCACCGCAGAAGGGTTGGCATGGCGGCTCAGGATTTCAAGCAGGCGGGCGCCGGCGTAGCTGCCGTCGTCGAAGCCGTACCAGCGCTCCTTGAAGAAGATGTGGCCGCTCATCTCGCCGCCCAAAGGGGCATCGACCTCTTTCATCTTGGCTTTGATGAGCGAATGGCCGGTCTTGAACATCAAAGGCACACCACCCGCTGCGGCGATGGCCGGGCCCAGGCGCTGGGTGCACTTGACGTCAAACAGAATGGTGCCGCCGGGCACGCGCGAGAGCACGTCCTGGGCGAACAGCATCATCTGGCGGTCGGGGAAGATGTTCTCGCCGCTTTTGGTGACGATGCCCAGGCGGTCGCCGTCGCCGTCGAAGGCCAGGCCCAGCTCGGCGTCCGAACTTTGCAAGGTCTCGATCAGCCAACGCAGGTTTTCGGGTTTGCTCGGGTCGGGGTGGTGGTTGGGGAACTCGCCGTCCACCTCGCTGAAGAGCTCGATCACCTCGCAGCCCAGGGCGCGGAACAGCGCGGGCGCCGAGGCACCGGCCACGCCATTGCCGCAGTCCATCACGATCTTGATGGGGCGCGCCAGCTTCACGTCGCCAACGATGCGATCGCGGTAGGTGTCGCCCACATCCAGCGTGCGCACACCGCCACCCGCGCGGGTAGGCAGGTCGCCGTTTTCCATGCGACGGCGCAGGCCCTGGATGTCCTCGCCGAAGATGGCGCGCCCAGCCAACACCATCTTGAAGCCGTTGTAGTTCTTGGGGTTGTGGCTGCCAGTGACCTGGATGCCGCTGCGACAGGCGGTGCTGGCCGCAAAGTACAGCATGGGCGTGGTCACCATGCCCACGTCGATGACCTGCAAGCCGGCCTCGCACAGGCCCTGGATCAGCGCCTGCGCCAGCGAGGGGCTGCTCAGGCGGCCGTCGCGGCCCACGGCCACGGTGGTTTCACCCTGGGCCAAGGCCTCGGCGCCGAAGGCACGGCCCAACGCGTGGGCCACGTCGGTATTGAGGGCGTCGGGCACAACGCCCCGGATGTCGTAGGCCTTGAAGATGGCCGGTTGGAGTTGCAGCATGCCGCGATTGTAGGCAGCGGCGCATCGCCCGCCTGCGCGTCGGCAGGTCTGAATGGACCCCATCCACGGTACAAGGACGAGGTCCGAAAACGGCGATTTTTTCCCGAACGTCGGCCTATCATGCCCCCATGGACACCCCCGACACCGATGCCCGCTACCTCGCCTTGAGCGCCCGCGACGCACGCTTTGACGGCGTGTTCTTCGTCGGCGTCACCAGCACCGGCGTCTACTGCCGCCCGGTCTGCCGGGTGCGCACGCCCAAGGCTGGCAACTGCCGCTTCTTCGACCACGCGGCCCAGGCCGAAGCGGCGGGCTTCCGGCCTTGCCTGCGCTGCCGCCCCGAGCTGGCCCCCGCAGTGGGTGAGCCCGCCCCCTGGAACCACGAGGACGCCAGCCGGCTGCTGGCGCACGAAGCCGCACGGCTGCTGCGCACCCAGGTCGAACAGGGTGCAGGCGACGACGAAGGCCTGCACCAGATCGCCGCCCGCCTGGGCGTGAGCGAACGCCACCTGCGCCGCATCTTCCGCCAGCACTGGGGCACCGGGCCGCTGCAGTTCCTGCAGACGCTGCGGCTGCTGAATGCCAAGCTGCTGCTCACCGACACCCGCCTGCCCGTGCCCATGGTGGCTTCGCTCAGTGGTTTCGCCTCGCAGCGCAGCTTCCACGCCGCCTGGAAGGCTCGCTACGGCCTACCGCCGCTGCAACTGCGGCGCTCCGCCGGCGAAAACGCCGACACGCCCGGCGCACCTCTCCCCGAGGCCTTCAGTTTCCGCCTGGACTACCGCCCGCCGCTGGACCGCGAACGCCTGCTGAACTTCCTGGCCCAGCGCACCATCGACGGCGTGGACTTCGTGCAACCCGACCACCCTGTTGCGCAATGGGGCAGCACGCTGCGCCTGCGTCAGGCCGGGCACACCCACACCGGCTGGGTGGTGGCCGCCTTCGACCACGAACGCCCCCGCGTGCTGCTGCGCGTGGGCGGCAGCCTGGCCCCGGTGCTGCCGCAGGTCCTGCAGCGCGTGCGCCATGCGCTGGACCTGGACCTGCAGCCCGACGCTGTTGCCCGCGCATTGGGCCGGGATTTCCACAACGCCGAGGGCCAGCGCCTGCCGGGCGCGCTCGACGGCTTCATGCAAGCGGTGCGCGCGGTGCTGGGCCAGCAGGTCACCGTGGCCGCTGCCCGCACCCTCGCCCGGCGGGTGGCACAGCGTTTTGGCGAACCCATCGCCACGCCCTGGCCCGGCCTGGAGCGGCTGTTTCCCACGCCACACAGCATCGCCCAGGCCAGCGAGGACGCCTTGGGCGAACTGGGCGTGACGCGCCAGCGTCAGGCCGCGCTGCGCGCGCTGGCACGCGCCCTGGACAGCGGCGAGCTGCGGCTGGACAGCGATGCCCCGGCACTGGAAACCATCGCCTACCTCAAGACCCTGCCCGGCATCGGCGACTGGACCGCCCACTACATTGCCATGCGCGCCCTGCATTGGCCCGATGCCTTTGTGGCCGGTGACGTGGCGCTGCATCACGCGCTGGGCCTGCGCGAGCTGAACGTGCGCCAGGCCAGCCGTGAAGCCGAGCGCCGCGCCGAGGCCTGGCGGCCCTGGCGCGCCTATGCCGTGATGTGCGCCTGGCACGGCGGCACCCGATCTTCCGAGGAGACACCCACATGAAAACCACCCACCCCGTCGTCGCCGTGGCCCGCGTCGACAGCCCCTTGGGCCCGCTGCTGCTGGCGGCCAGCGAACGCGGCCTGAGCGGCTTGTGGTTCGAGGACCAACGCCACCTGCCACCGTGGCTGGCAACCCGGGCGCCCACCCCAGCGGCCGAACATCCGGTGCTGGACGCGACCACGCGCCAGCTGTTGGACTACTTCGCCGGTGAGCGCGATGATTTCGACCTGCCACTGGACCTTGACCAAGGCACCGATTTCCAGCGCTCGGTCTGGCAAGCCCTGCTGACGATCCCGGTACGCGCCTCGCTCAGCTACGGCGCCCTGGCGCGCCAGATCGGGCGCCCCGCCGCCGTGCGCGCGGTGGGCGCCGCTGTGGGTCGCAACCCGCTGGGTATCATCGTGCCCTGCCACCGCGTTTTGGGCGCGGACGGCAGCCTC
>DASUIK010000404.1:0-2720 GCA_036279795.1 Burkholderiaceae bacterium
GTCGGTGGGCGCCAGCAGCCGCACCGCTTCGGGCAAGGGCGTGGTGTCCTCGCCCAGCAGCACGTCGGCCACGCGTGCGAAGGTGGGCACGTCGCGGGTGAACCAGCCGCAGGTGTCCTGGCTGGGCGCCAAGTCGAGCGCCCCCTCCAGGCTCACGCGGCCATGGGTGGGGCGCAGGCCCACCAAGCCGCAGTGGCTGGCCGGCGCGCGCACCGAGCCACCGGTGTCGGTGCCCAGCGCAAAGTCGCACAACCCATTCGACACGGCCGAGGCCGACCCGCAAGAAGAACCCCCGGCGATGCGGTCGGGCGCGGCGCCGTTGATGGGTGAGCCAAAGTGCGCGTTCTGGCCATTCATGGAGAAGGCCAGTTCGTCGGTGAGTGTCTTGCCGGCAAAACGCGCGCCGGCATCGAGCAGGCGTTGCACCGTGGGTGCTGTGCGCGTCTGGATGCCAGAGAGCGCCAACAGCAAGGGTTGCCCACCGCTGGTGGGGTAACCCGCTACGTGGAAGAGGTCCTTGACGCCAAAGCTCAGCCCCGCCAAGGGTCCGGTGCCGGCGTGGGGCACCGGTGCCTTGGGGTAAGGCATGAAGGCGTGGGCGGGGTCGTGCAAGACGTCGGTGTGGGCTTCGAACATGGCGGGGGTGTCTTTCAAACCGGGGACGGGACCAAGGTGTCGGCCACGCGCAGGCAACGCACGCTGTGGCCGGCTTCCAGCCAGGTGACGTCGGGGCGGCTGGCCTCGCAGGCGGGCTGCGCCATCTTGCAGCGCGCCGCGAAGGCGCAACCCGTGGGCAAGGCGGTGAGGTCGGGTGGCGAGCCTGAGATGGTTTCCAGCCGCGTGCCTTTGGCCAGCGCACCATCGGCGCGGCTCTTGAGCAGGGCCAGGGTGTAGGGGTGGCGGGGCGCGCGCAGCAGGGTGGCCGCCGGGCCCTCTTCCACGATGCGCCCGGCGTACATCACGGCAATGCGGTCGGCCACCTCCACGGCGGCGCCGATGTCGTGGGTGACGAAGATGACCGACAGGCCCAGCTCGCGCTGCAGCTCGCGCAACAACAGCAGGATCTGGATCTGCACGGTGGCGTCGAGCGCGGTGGTGGGCTCGTCGGCCAACAACAACTGGGGCCGGTTGGCCAGGGCCAGCGCGATCATGGCGCGCTGGCGCATGCCGCCCGACATCTCATGCGGGTAGGCCTGCAAGCGCCGCTCGGGGCTGGGAATGCGCACGCGCTCGAACAGTTGCAGCGCGCGCTGCTGGGCCTCGGCGGCGCTGACCTTCTCGTGCCGGCGGATGGACTCGACGATCTGCGCGCCCACCGAATACACCGGATCGAGCGCGAGCAGTGGCTCCTGGAAGATCATGGAGGCGACCTTGCCCCGGTAGTCGGCCAGCTCACGGGTGTTGAGCTGCAGCACGTCCTGCTCGCCCACGCGCATCTCACCCTCGATGCGGGTGCGTGCGGCCGGGTGCAGGCGCAGCAGGCTGCGCAGGGTGACACTTTTGCCGGAGCCGGACTCACCGATCAGCGCCACCACCTCGCCGCGCTTGACCTGCAGATCCACACCGTTGACGGCCTCGACCGGCTTCTTGCCACCGGTGAAAGTGATGCGCAGGTTGCGCACGTCCACAAAGGGACGTTCCTGGGGCGTGTTCATGCGGCCTCCTTCAGGGCTTCGCCGACGGGTGCGGCGGTGTGACCACTGCCTGCCACGTGTTTCCAGCACGACACGATCTGGCCATGAGCGGCCGGCCCCAGGCTGGGCATGCGCTGCGAGCACATCGGTTCGGCGCTGGCGCAGCGGGTGTGGAAGCGGCAACCCGAGGGCGGGTTGATGGGGTTGGGTGGGTCGCCGGCCAGGGGCGGGGTTTCGGTGCGGTGGTCCGGGTCCATGGACGGGATGGACGACAACAGCGCCTGCGTGTAGGGGTGGGCTGGGTGGTCGAACAGGGTTTCGCTGTCGCCAATCTCAACCACCTGGCCCAGGTACATCACCATCACACGGTCGCTCATGTAGCGCACCACGTTGAGGTCGTGACTGATGAAGACGTAGGTCAGGCCAAACTCGTCCTTGAGGTCGAGCAGCAGGTTGAGCACCTGGGCTTCCACCGACTTGTCGAGCGCGGACACCGCTTCGTCCAGGATGATGAGGCGCGACTGCAAGGCCAGCGCGCGGGCGATGTTGACCCGCTGACGCTGTCCGCCCGACAGCTCGTGCGGATAACGCTCGGCAAAGCGGCGCGGCTCCAGGCCCACACGGGCCAGCAGATCGCGGGCGCGTTCCACCGCCTCGCGGCGCGGCACGCCGTGCACCTGCGGCGCAAAGGCGATGGAGTCTTCCATGGTCAGGCGCGGGTTGAGCGAGGCGTAGCTGTCCTGGAACACCATCTGCGTCTGGCGCCGGAACTGCTTGAGCGGCAGGGCCGCACCGCCCACGGTCTGACCGTCGAACACGATCTCGCCCCGGTCGGGCGCGATGAGCTGCATGAGCAGGCGCGCGGTGGTGGACTTGCCACAGCCCGACTCGCCCACCACGCCCAAGGTCTCGCCCTTGAGCACGTCGAAATCGATGCCATCCACCGCGCGCACCACGCCGCCGCCACGGCCCAGCACGTCCTTTTTAAGCGGGAAGTGTTTGGTCAGGCCGCGCACGCTGAGCAAGGGCTGTTTGGGGCCGCCCACATCCACATTGGTCAAAGGCATGGTGGTGGCCCTCACTGTT
>DASUIK010000405.1:0-4417 GCA_036279795.1 Burkholderiaceae bacterium
GCCTTGCCGCAGACGCGATTGGTGCGCGCTTCTCGCCTTTACCGCAGTACGCCCTGGGAGGCCAGCGGCCCCGATTTTTTCAATGCGGTGGCCGAGGTGGCGACTTCGCTGGACGCGCATGCACTCCTGGCGGCTCTGCACGGGTTGGAGCAGGCCGCTGGCCGTGAGCGGCCCTACCTCAACGCACCCCGCACCCTGGACCTGGACTTGTTGCTGTACGGCGATGCGCTCATCGACACGCCCAATTTGACCGTGCCCCATCCGCGCATGGTGCAGCGCGCATTTGTGTTGCGGCCACTCGCCGAGATCGCGCCCCACAAAGTGAGCGCCACCGCATTGGCGGCCGTGGCCGAACAGGACGCGAGGCCGTTGTGAGTGCGGCCAGCCGACTGCGTTGGGGTGGGCTGGTGTGGGTGTGGATGTCGGCGTTGGTGGTGGCGGGTTGTGCCTCCACGCCCGCGCCCAAAGGGGTGGTGCCCACGGCGCCTTCCACAACGGCCGAGCTGGGCCAGTCAGACGTCAACCGCATGGCCACGCTGGGCATGCGCGCCAATCTCGACAGCCTCTTGAGCCTGGCCGACAAGCTCTACCGCCGCAACCCACGCGAATGGCGCAAAGGCGGCGCCGCCAGCCGTGAGGAGGCGTTGGAGCGTTTGCGGGGGGCGATTGAGCAACGCCAGCCCTGGCCAGCCTTGCAGGGGCGGCGCGACATCGCCGCTTTGTCCCTGGCTTTGTCGCCTGAATTCGCGGCCGACCGCGTGGCCGCTTTCATCGCGGCCACCGCCGACATGGTCATCGTGGCGCACGGTGGCAAGACCGAGTTCTACCTGATCGACAGCCTGGACGCGCAAAGCCTGTACAACGCTGCGCGCAATGTGGAGATCGCCGTGTGGATGCTGGCGCAGCGCCGCGATGTCAACGGCCAGCCCTTGCTGCTGGCCGACGAAATCGGCACCCAGGCGCGCAACCTCAGTTTTGAGCGCGAGTTTGGCAAGGTGGTGGCCCGGCTGGACCTCTTGGCCGCCGTGTCGGCCGAAAAGTACCGCCGCGCGGTCGTGAGCTACGTGCAAAACCTCTTGGGTGGCACGCTGCTGCAGTTCCTGCCCGTGCGTGCGGTGGCGGCCGCGCCTTGAAGCTCAGGGCGCCAGCCGCTCACGCAGCCAACCGCCCCCGGCTTGTGGGGTGTAGCGCAGCCGGTCGTGCAGCCGGCTTTTGCGGCCTTGCCAGAACTGCCATTGTTCGGGCTTGAGTCGGTAGCCGCCCCAATGTGGCGGGCGGGGGGGCTGCAGCAGGAACTTGGCGCCGAACTTGGCCGCGTTGGCCACCAGCACGCTGCGGCCTTCGATCACCTCACTTTGTGGGCTGGCCCAGGCGCCGATCCGGCTGTCCAGCGGGCGGCTGTGGAAGTAGGCGTCACTTTCTTCGTCGCTGACCTTTTCCACCACGCCTTCGATGCGCACCACCCGCTCCAGCTCCACCCAGTGGAACTGCAGTGCGGCATAGGGGTTGCCGGCCAGCTCTCGGCCCTTGCGGCTCTCGTAATTGGTGTACCAGACGATGCCTCGCTCGTCATAGCCTTTGATCAGCACCACGCGGGTGCTGGGGCGCAGGTCGCTGCCCACCGTGGCCAGCGTCATGGCGTTGGGTTCGGGCACTTGCCCTTGAATGGCCTGTTGCAACCACAGGTCAAACTGTTGCAGCGGGTCGGCGTGGGAGTCGGTTTCGCTGAGCTCGGCTTTTTCGTAGCTCTTGCGCAAGTCGGCGATGTTCATGTGGCGTGGTGGGGTGAGGGTTGGGGGGCGGCCAATGCCACCACGCGCTCCAGTTCGGCGTCCAGGATGCCGATGGCGCGCAGGTGGTCACAGGTCAGACGGGCGTAGTCGATCGTGCTGCCGTAACGTCCCCGAGAGTGGGCAAAAATCTCCCGGTAGCGCGCATCGCTCAGGCGGCCGGTGAAGTTGGGGCTGTGCCGCGACAGCGTGAACGAGAGCGCCTTGACCGGCCCTTGTGGCGTGTGGCAGGGCAGCCACTTGGGGTCGTACACTGGGTTGGGCATTTCGCGCTGCCACAGCCGAGGCAGCATGTCAGGCACCTGTTCGGCCTTGACCCGCAAGGCCATGCCCCGGCAACTGCCGCCGCTGATGAGCGCCAGCACCAGGCCGGGCCGCTCGGGCGTGCCCCGGTTCACGCGGCTCCACATCTGCAGGGCGCGGTGGTGGCCATGCACGCGTGCCGGGCGCTTTTCGGCGACATCGAATTCGGTTTTCCAGATCAGCGAGCCGTAGGCAAACAGCCAGAGGTCGTCCCCTTGTTGGCGCCATTCATCGAAGGTGCGTTGCAGCATGGTGGCGGCGCAGCGGACGGTGGTCATGGGGTGGCAACTAAAATGAAAGTTTGTTTTCCAAGCATACCCCCGAGCGCATGGCCACACGACTTCTCCCTGATCGATTGGATCTGCGTCACCTGGCGCAATCCGCTGACACCCTGACGGGTGAGGATGCGTTGTCCTTGTTTCCGCGACTGGCCGCAGAGGCGGCGGATGCCGAGAGCCGCCGCGTGCGCTGGACGGCGCGGGCGGAGTGGCGGCGCGCTGCCGAAGTGCCTGGGGCCAAAGCCGTGCAGGCGCCGGTGTTGTGGCTGCACCTGAGCGCCTCCACTGAGTTGCCGCTGACCTGCCAGCGCTGTCTGACGCCTGTGGTGGAGCCACTGGCGGTGGACCGCTGGTTCCGTTTTGTGGCCGATGAAGCCACTGCCGACGTCGAGGACGAGGACAGCGAAGAGGACGTGTTGGTGTTCCAGCCCGCGTTCAACCTGCTGGATCTGATCGAGGACGAACTCATCATGGCCCAGCCCCTGGTGCCCATGCATGAGGTCTGCCCGACCGTGCTCCCCACCTCCGCTGGTCCGGTACTGGAAGAGGGGCCAGCCAAAGCCAACCCCTTTGCGGTACTGCAGCAAATCAAGAAGAACTGACCCGGGGCTGGGCAGGTGTTTGAGATGAGGCTATAATGCGTGGTTTGGCGCCGGCCACGGCTTGAGTGGATTGAGCGCATTCCACTCACTTTATTTATCAGGAGCCAACCATGGCCGTTCAGCAAAACAAAAAGTCGCCCTCCAAGCGCGGTATGCACCGCTCGCACAACGCCCTGACCACCCCGGGCACGGCCGTTGAGCCCACCACCGGTGAAGTTCACCTGCGTCACCACATCAGCCCCAACGGTTTCTACCGTGGTCGCCAAGTGCTGAAAAACAAGTCCGAGGCCTGATCGCGCACTTTGCGCTTATCGGTTTCACGGCTTTTCAGCCCAATCAAGGCCCGGCGCTACGCCATCAGTAGCCTCGGGCCTTTTTGTTTGCACGCATGATCACCCTTGCCGTTGACTGCATGGGCGGCGACCACGGTCCCGCCATCACCTTGCCGGCCTGCCGGCGCCTGCTGGAACGCCATGCCGACGTGCACCTGCTGCTGGTGGGCTTGCCCGAAGCCCTGAAGGGCTTTGTGCACGAGCGTGCCACCGTGGTGCCCGCCACCGAGGTGGTGGCCATGGACGACCCGGTCGAGGTGGCGCTGCGCCGCAAAAAGGATTCGTCCATGCGTGTGGCCATCCAGCAGGTCAAGGATGGCAAGGCCCAGGCGGTGTTATCTGCCGGCAACACGGGGGCTTTGATGGCGATTGCACGCTATCTGCTTAAAACCCTGGATGGTATCGACCGCCCCGCGATTGCCTACCCCATGCCCAATGCCTTGGGCGGCTCCACCACGGTGCTCGATTTGGGCGCAAATGTGGACTGCACCGAACAGCACCTGCTGGAGTTCGCGGTCATGGGCTCGGCCCTGGATTCGGTACTCAAGAACAAGCCGCAGCCCACCGTGGGCCTGCTCAACATCGGCTCCGAAGCCATCAAGGGCAACGAAGTCATCAAGAAGGCTGGGGAACTGCTGCGCAGTGCGGCCGATGCCGGTGATCTCAACTTCATTGGCAACGTTGAAGGCAACGACATCTTCAAGGGCACGGCCGACATCGTGGTCTGCGACGGTTTTGTGGGCAATGTCGCGCTCAAGGCCAGCGAAGGCCTGGCTTCGATGATCGCGGCCTTCCTCAAGCAAGAGTTCTCTCGCAACATTTTCACCAAAATGGCGGCTGTTGTTGCTTATCCGGTGTTATCTGCGTTCAAAAAGCGCGCTGACTATCGTCGTTACAACGGCGCGGCCTTGTTGGGCCTGCGCGGGCTGGTGTTCAAGAGCCATGGCTCGGCCGATCCCTTTGCTTTTGAACAGGCCTTGAACCGGGCGTATGATGCGGCCCGCAACCACCTGCTGGAACGTGTGCAGGCCCGCATTGCGCACGCCGCGCCTTTGTTGACCGGCGCCAGCGCTGTGCCCGTCTCCGCGGCCACCCCAGATTAAATGAGCGCT
>DASUIK010000406.1:0-2453 GCA_036279795.1 Burkholderiaceae bacterium
CAGCAGGCCACTCGCTTGCGTGGTGGGCTTGCTTTCTTCGGTGACGGTGGCGGGCTGGCCGCGCACCGCCTCGACGATGGCCAGCGCGCTGCGCTCGTCCCACAGGCGGTCGGCCTTGGCTTCCGCGTCGGCAAAATCCCCAGTGGGTTTTTTCCAGTCGGCATCGAACCACTTGGCGGGGTACTCGCCGGCCTGGGCCGCGAAAGCGGCGTGGATTTCCCAGTAGTCACGCGCGCGGTGGGCGCGGATTTTTTCTTCGCGCTCCACCACCACCGCCAGCGTGGGTGTCTGCACCCGGCCCACGGTGGTGAGGAAGAAGCCGCCGTCGCGCGAGTTGAAGGCGGTCAGCGCGCGCGTGCCGTTGATGCCCACCAGCCAGTCGGCCTCGGAGCGGCTGCGGGCCGCGTCAGCCAGCGGGCGCATCTGGGCGTCGCTGCGCAGCGAGGCAAACCCGTCGCGGATGGCGGCCGGCGTCATGCTCTGCAGCCACAGGCGCTGCACCGGCTTGCCAAGTGGCTTGGCGCCACCCGCGTACTGCTCGATCAGGCGAAAGATCAGCTCGCCCTCGCGCCCCGCGTCGCAGGCGTTCACCAGGGCGCCTACGTCCTTGCGCTTGGCCAGCTTGACCACCGCGTTCAGGCGCGACTTGGTCTTGTCGATGGGCTTCAAGTCGAAGTGCGGCGGGATGACCGGCAGGTGGGCAAAGCTCCACTTGCCACGTTTGACGTCGTACGCCTCTGGTGCGGCGATCTCCACCAGGTGGCCCACGGCGGAGCTGACCACGTACTGGTCGTTCTCGAAGTGGTCCTCGTGTTTCTCGAACTTGCCTGCCGTGGGCGTGAGCGCGCGCACGATGTCCTGCGCCACCGACGGCTTCTCGGCAATCACCAAGGTTTTCATCTCTACAATCCGTTGTCCTACGCGTGCGCACGCGAGCGCACACGCGCTCACACACGTGCGCACACGTGCATGAATTGACCTTACCAAAAATTTCTGACGTGTCGAAATCGCCCGCCCCCCAGCCCCGCGCGCCCCGTCAGCGCATCCAGACGCGCCGCTCCGGCGTTCATGGCAAAGGTGTGTACGCCCTGGTCGATCTGGCCGAAGGCGAAACGCTGATCGAGTACACCGGCGAGATCATCGACTGGGAGGAGGCGCTGGAGCGCCACCCACACGACCCGAAAGACCCGCACCACACCTTCTATTTCCACATCGACGGTGGGCGGGTGATCGACGCCAAGTACGGCGGCAACTCCTCGCGCTGGATCAACCACAGCTGCGACCCCAACTGTGTGGCCGACGAGGAAAACGGCCGCGTCTTCATTCGTGCGCTGCGCAACATCCCCGCCGGCTCGGAGCTGTTCTACGACTACGGCCTCACCATCGACGAGCCCTACACCAAGAAGCTCAAGGCCCAGTTCCCCTGCTGGTGTGGCAGCGCCAACTGCCGGGGCACGCTGTTGGCGCCCAAAGAACGCAAGCGCAAGGCTTGAAGTTCGCGTCATGGACACACTGCGCGCTTCGCTCAACCACCACGCCGAACGCGTGTGGGAGGCGGTGGCGCCCGGCCTGCCCGCGTTTTCGGTCGAGGTGCTGACCGAGATCGACTCCACCAACACCGAACTCATGCGCCGCGCCCGCGCCGGCACGCTCTCGCCCACACTGCTGGTGGCGCTGTCGCAAACCGCCGGGCGCGGGCGCCGGGGCAAGGCCTGGGTCAGCGCCCCGGGCGACTCGCTCACCTTCTCACTGGGCCTGCCGATGGCGCCGGTCGACTGGAGCGGCCTGTCGCTGGCCGTGGGCGTGAGTCTTGCCGACAGCCTGCACCCCGAGGTGCGCCTGAAGTGGCCCAACGACCTGTGGTGGCACGGCCGCAAGCTGGGCGGCATCCTGGTGGAAACCGCTAACCCGGGGGCCACCCAGGGCACTGGCCGCTGCGCCGTGGTGGGCGTGGGCCTGAACCTGGCCACACCGGTGCTGCCCGAGATGCCTGCGGCCGAGATGCCCGCCATGCCGCCGGCCGGCCTGCGCGAATGCCTGCCTGGACTGGACGCCGGTGCCCTGCTGCTGCGCGTGTTACCGACCCTGGTGCGCGATCTGCAAGCCTTCGAGGCCCTGGGCTTTGAGGCCTTTGCCCAACGTTTTGCGCAACGCGACGCCTTGCTGGGCCAACCCGTGCACACCTCAGATGGCCTGACCGGCGAGGCCTGCGGGGTGGGGCCCGATGGCTGCCTGCGTGTGCTCACGCCCGAGGGCATGCGCGACGTCAGCAGCGCCGAAGTGAGCGTGCGCCCGTGCTGAGGCTGTTTGCCCTGGTGATGCTGCTGGCCAACGCCGGCTACTTCGCCTGGAGCCAGGGCCACCTGCGCGCGCTGGGTTGGGGCCCGGTGGAGCAGCGGGAACCCGAACGGCTGGTGGGGCAAGTGGGTGCCGACAAGCTGCGGCTGGAAGGC
>DASUIK010000407.1:0-2936 GCA_036279795.1 Burkholderiaceae bacterium
AACCAGGTCCTGGACTTCGAGGGCATCAGCAGCGGCTCGGACTTCGACCACCACTTCGGCCAGGGCGTGCTGGGCGCGTCGTGGAAGTGGTCGCCCACAGCACAAAGCTGGCTCAAGCTGGGCCGCAGCAGCGAACGCACCGACCTGCGCAACTACCCCGTCGCATTCTCTGAGCAGGACTTTTTTGGTGTGCTGGGCTTTTTTGCCAACCCCACCAAACGCCTGAGCGACGTGCAGTTGCGCCACACCCTGGAGTGGAGCGACCGCAGCCGCGTGACGCTGGGCCTGGAAACAGGACGCGAATCGCAACGCAGCGAGGCCTTCGCGCTCGGCCCGGTGTACGCCACGCGAGACAGCCAGACCACCAGCGACGTGCTGGCCTTCGGCGGCACCAACCACATCGAACGGCGCCTGCAGGTGCTGCACGCCGGCTGGCAGCACCTGCTCGACAGCGCCTGGCGCATCGACACGGCGCTGACCCACAACCGCCTGCGCGAACGCACCCAGGGCCAGAACAGCACCTTCCTGCTGGGCAGCGAAGTGGGGGGCACCGAAGAAGTCAACGTCGACCAGACCCGGCGCACCTGGACACCCCGCGTGGGCGTGGCCTGGGTGCCATCGCCCGGCCTGAGTCTGCGTATGGCCTACCAGGACTGGCTGCGCCCCATCAGCGTGAACACGCTGGCGCCGGTGGAAACCGCCGGCTTGGCCGTGGACGACCGCCTGGTCCAGGCTGGCGGACGAAGCCGCAGCACCACCGTGCAACTGGGCTACAGCCCCGACGAACGCAGCTTTGTGCTGCTGCGCGCCGACACCCAGCGGGTGCACAACCCCGGCACCCTGGGGGTGGACCTGCGCACCCCCAGCCTGCCCTTCCTGAACGAGCTGCGCAACCAGCAACTCGACAACCTCTCGGCCAACGACATCCTCGAAAACGACCCCGACTTCGAGCAAGGCCGGCTGCATCGCCTCTCGCTGGGCGCCAGCCGCATGATGACCCGCCAGTGGTCGGCCTACGGGCGCTGGGTACATGCGCTGGGCAGCAGCAGCCTGAGCCAGGGCGGCCAAACCATCACCGGCCTGCGCATCCCCTACGTGCCCCGCGACACCCTGGTGCTGGGCGCCACCTGGAGCGGCGGCCAGCGCATCTACCTCAGCGGCCGCGTGGTGTGGCGCGGCAAACGCTTCGAGGACGACCGCAACCTCACGGCCCTGCCCTCCGGTTGGGGCATGGATCTGATGGGCCTGTGGGAATCGCCCGACAAACGCTGGCTCGTGGGTGTGGCGGCGCTGAACCTGTTCGCGCCCAAGTCGGCCCGCACAACCCAACGCTACGTGGTGGATGCGCGGCTTCGTTTCTGAGATGTTGCGCCGCGTGCGCGACCTGGGCCACGCCCTGCTGGTGCTGCTGGCGGCGGCGCTGGCCGCCATCTGGTGGTGGAGCCCCTTGGGTGAGGC
Source organism: Burkholderiaceae bacterium (assembly GCA_036279795.1). Taxonomy (GTDB): domain Bacteria; phylum Pseudomonadota; class Gammaproteobacteria; order Burkholderiales; family Burkholderiaceae_C; genus Hydrogenophaga. The sequence goes on from DASUIK010000407.1 coordinate 1,459, forward strand.
CGCCGACCGCCCTTTTTTCGACGCCTTCACGGTGCTGAGCGCGCCGCACCACCACGACCTGCCCATCGTGGTGCTGGCCATCGACGAGCCCAGCTTCCAGGAGCTGCAGCAGCCCTGGCCTTTTCCGCGCCAATGGCACGCAGCGCTGATCGACCGGCTGCGCGAAGACGGCGCCCGCGCGGTGGCCTTCGACGTGGTGTTTGCCGAGCCCGGCGACCCCGCACAAGACCAGGCAATGGCCGACGCCATCGCCCGCTGGCGCCAGCCCGGTGGCACACCCGCTGTGGTGCTGGCGGCCACACGCGAACGGCTGGACACCGGCCAGACCACCTTGTGGACCGAGGTGACGCCGCTGCAGCGCCTGCTCGACGCCGGCGCCGTGGCGGGCCAGGCCGGCGTCTCACCCGATGCCGATTTTGTGGTCCGCCGCGCGCCGGCCGACCCCGACAGCCTGTCGGCCCGTTTGGCGGCCGCGCAAGGTGCACCCGCCTCAGCGGCCGACTGGATTCGCTACAACGGCCCACGCGGTGGCATCGACACGCGTTCCTACTACCAGGCCGTCACGCCTGGCATGCTGCCGCCGGGCTTCTTCAAAGACAAGCTGGTGCTCGTGGGCCGATCGCTGCGCACCGCCACCGAGCTGAACGCCAGCCAGGCCGACATGTTCAACTCGCCCTTCGCCTGGCTGGACGGCAGCGACCGCCTCATGCCCGGGGTCGAGCTGCACGCCCACCTGCTGGCCAACCGCCTGTTGGGCAACAGCCTGGTGTCGGCCTCGCCCTGGTGGGCGCTGGGTGCGGGTGGCCTGTTCAGCCTGCTGCTGGCCGCTTTCGCCCTGCGCATGCACCCGGGCCTGGTGGCGGTGGGCACGGCCAGTGCCGCCGCCGCTGGCGTGGGCCTGTCTTACGCAGCGTTTGCACAAGGCGGCCACTGGGCGTCGCCCGCGCCGCTGCTGGCCATGCTGGGTGCCACCTATGGGGTCAGTGCCGTCTGGGGTTTTGTGGCCACGCGGCGGCGCGCCCGCCACATCCGCCAGATGTTTGCGCAGTACGTGCCGCCTGAGGTGGTGAGCGAACTGGTGGCCCACCCCGAGCTGATGCGCCTGGGTGGCGAAACGCGCGAACTCACGGTGATGTTCACCGACCTCGCCAGCTTCACCACCTTGGCCGAACGGCTGGACCCACAACACACGGTGGCCGTGCTGACCGAGTACTTCAACACCATGACCGCCATCGTCCACCGCCACCACGGCACGGTGGACAAGTTCATCGGCGACGCGGTGATGGCCTTCTGGGGCGCCCCCCTGCCGGTGCCCGACCACGCCCGCCACGCGGTGGACGCGGCCATCGAAATGCAGCAGGCCATGGCGGCCATGGTGACGCGGTTGCAAGCCCAAGGGCTGCCCCCGATTGGCATGCGCATCGGCATCCACAGCGGGCCAGCGGTGGTGGGCAACATCGGCTCGGAAACCCGTTTTT
>DASUIK010000408.1:0-7328 GCA_036279795.1 Burkholderiaceae bacterium
CGCGTGTACTCGGTGCCGGTGTCCAGCCTGCCGGGCGCGCGCGGTGACGGCCAGCCCATCACCACGCTGATCGATCTTGAGGCGGGCACGCAGCCGCTGCATTACTTTGCCGGTCCGGGCAACGCGGCCCTGTTGCTCAGCGGCTCGGGCGGCTACGGCTTCATCGCCACGGTGGAGAACATGGTGTCGCGCCAAAAGGGGGGCAAGGCTTTCCTGAACCTGGGCGAGGGCGAAACCATTTGCGCCCCATCGCACGCCGCCTTCACCAGTGGCAGCCAGGCGTTGGCACCTGCCACGCACGTGGCCTGCGCCTCCACCGGCGGGCGCATCCTCACCTTCGAAATCGGCGAACTCAAGCAGATGGAGAAGGGCGGGCGTGGCCTGATGCTCATCGATCTGGAGGCCAAGGACACCCTGGCGGGTGCGGCTGCCTACACCCGCAGCATCAAGATCGAAGGCATCGGCCGGGGCGGCAAGGAACGCGACGAGACGCTGGAAATCCGCAGCCTCAACAACGCCCGCGCCGCGCGTGGCCGCAAGGGCAAAGCGGCCGACCTGGGCTTCAAGCCCAACCGTGTGACGCGGGTGGAATGATGGACGCCAATGCCGTGGGGGCGCTGATCGCGATTGGCGGTTTTGTCGTCGCTTTTGGGGTGGCCAAGTGGGTATCGACCCGCATACGCCAAAAACACCGGGCCCGGGACAAGGCCCTGGCGGCGAGCCGGCAAAGCCGCCAGGTGCGCCGCGCCCAGGCCCGCCGCGGCAAGGTCTGAGGCGGGGCCGCGATGGGCGTGACGCTGGACCACTTGCGCCGCCACGCCATCGCGCGCAGCCTGTTCAAACCCACCACGCTGCCGGCCGCCATCAAGCGCCTGGGGTTTGTGCAGGCCGACCCCATGCGGGCGCCGGCCCGCGCGCAAGATCTCATTCTTTTCCAGCGCGTCAAGGACTACCGCGCCGGAGACCTGGAGCGCCGCTACGAGCGCCTGGCCATCGAGGAAGAAGCCTTCGTCAACTACGGGTTTGTGCCCCGTGAATGGACGGCTCTGCTGCATCCGCGTACACCACGCCGGGCCTGGGATGTGGCCACCCAGCGCCGCGCTCAGGAGCTGCTGGCCTTTGTGCGCGAACGCGGCGCGGTGCACCCACGCGAGGTGAGCGAAGCCTTTGCCCACCATGGCCGCGTGGCCGGCTACTGGGGCGGCGACCTCAACGCCAGCACCCGTTTGCTGGAGGAAATGCACCGCCACGGCTGGCTGCGCGTGCGCCGGCGCGAATCGGGCACCCGCGTGTACGAAGCGGTGGAATACCCGCCGCAGGACGACAGCCCGGCCGCACGCCGCGCCCGCGCCGAGGCCCTGGTGGATCGCATCGTCAATCTGTACGCGCCGCTGCCGGCCGCCAGCCTGGGTTATCTCGTGACGCTGCTGCGCTACGGTGCTCCTCAATTGATGACCGAGGCCCGCACCGTGGCCAAGGCGGCGGCCAGCCGTTATGGCCATGCGCGGGTGGACGGTGTGGACTGGTTCTGGCCTGCCGACGAAAACCCGGCCTCACGCCGGCATCAAACCAAGCCAGTGGTGCGCCTGCTCGCCCCCTTTGACCCCGTGGTCTGGGACCGCCGGCGCTTTGAGTTGCTGTGGGGCTGGGCCTACCGCTTCGAGGCCTATGTGCCCGCCGCCCAGCGCACCATGGGGCACTACTCCTTGCCCCTGCTGTGGGGCGAGCAGGTGGTGGGCTGGGCCAACCTGCGGCTGGAGCGTCGTGAATTGCGGCACGAACTGGGCTTCGTCGATGGGCGCCCCAGCGATCACGCTTTTGATGCCGCTTTGCGGCTGGAACTGACGCGCTTCGAGCATTTTCTCTCGGCGCGCTGAAGCACCTCACCAGTTGGCTTCACGCTCCGGCGTGGCGCGGATGCGGTGGATGCTCAGGTCGGCGCCGTCGAATTCTTCCTCCTGGCTCATGCGCAGTCCCAGAAGCCGTTTGATCACGCCATAGACCACAAAGCCGCTGGCCAGGGCCCAGGCCACGCCCATCAACGTGCCGAGCAGCTGGGCCGAGAAGCTCACGCCGCCCAGCCCGCCCAGCGCCTTCTGGCCAAAGAGTCCGGCCGCGATGCCGCCCCAGGCGCCACACAGACCGTGCAGCGGCCACACGCCCAGCACGTCGTCGATCTTCCAGCGGTTCTGCGTCAGGGTGAACAGGCTCACGAACAAGGCGCCGGCCACCACACCCACCACCAGCGCGCCCAGCGGGTGCATCAGATCGGAGCCGGCGCACACCGCCACCAGGCCAGCCAAGGGACCGTTGTGCACGAAGCCCGGGTCGTTCTTGCCCAGCAGCAGCGCGGCCAGCGTGCCACCCACCATCGCCATGAGCGAGTTGACGGCGACCAGACCGGAGATCTTGTCCACCGTCTGCGCGCTCATCACGTTGAAGCCGAACCAGCCCACCGTGAGGATCCAGGCGCCCAGCGCGAGGAAGGGGATGTTCGAGGGCGGGTGGGCGCTGATGGCGCCGTCCTTTCGGTAGCGGTTGGCACGGGGGCCCAGCAGCAGCACGGCGCCCAGCGCCAGCCAACCACCCACGGCGTGCACCACCACGGAGCCAGCGAAGTCGTGGAAGGGGGTGCCGGTCAAGGCGGTGAGCCAGTCTTGGACGCCGAAGTGGCTGTTCCAGACAATGCCTTCGAAGAAGGGGTAGACAAAACCGACGATGACCGCCGTGGCCAACAATTGTGGCCAGAAGCGGGAGCGTTCGGCGATGCCGCCGGAGATGATGGCGGGTATGGCAGCGGCGAAGGTCAGCAGGAAGAAGAACTTGACCAGCTCATAGCCGTTGCGCTGGGCCAGTTCCTCGGCACCGATGAAAAAGTGGGTGCCGTAGGCCACGCCGTAACCGACCACGAAATACACCACGGTGGAGACGGAAAAGTCCACGAGGATCTTGACCAGGGCATTGACCTGGTTCTTCTGGCGCACGGTGCCGAGCTCCAGAAACGCGAAGCCGGCGTGCATGGCCAAAACCATGATGCCGCCCAACAAAATAAAGAGGGCATCCGTGCCCTGTTTCAGTGCGTCCATGCTTGTCTTTGGTGATTGAGGTACCGTTTTGATGCGTTCTCAAGGGTGGTCAAACCCTCGCACCAAAGCAAAGCAGGAACCGCGCCAGTTTGATGCACAGCGCACCAAGCTGGCGTTTTTATCGAATCGGATCAGGCCAGCTCGGCGATCATCTCGATTTCGACGCAGGTGCCCATGGGCAATTGCGCCACCCCGAAGGCGCTGCGGGCGTGCAGGCCTTTGTCGCCAAACACCTGGCCGATCAGCTCAGAACAACCGTTGGTAACGAGGTGGTGCTCGGTGTAGCTGGGGCTGGAGTTGACCAGGCTCATGAGTTTGACGATGCGCTTGACACCGTTCAGGTCGGTGCCCGCGGCTTTGCAGGCGGCGTCCAGGGTGCCCAGCAGGTCGATGGCCACGGCGCGGGCTGCGGCCTTGGCTTCCTCTGTGTCCATGTTGGTGCCCAGTTGACCGACCCAGGCTTTGCCATCCTTCTTGGCAATGTGACCGCTCAGAAACACCAGCTTGCCCGTTTGCACAAAAGGCACGTAGGCCGCGGCCGGCACGGCCACGGGGGGCAGGGTGATGGCCAAGGCGTTGAGTTGGTCGTAGACGGACATGTGGGGCTCCAGGGTGGGTGATGTGAAGCGGGCGATTCTATCGATCGTCCTCTGGCGCCGCCGCAGCGAATGCTGTCGGAAACTGGTCCACCGGCGCCACCGTCACGCCCACGTGAAGGGTGTGGCTGCCGCCGCCCTGGATGACACCCCGCAGCGGCGAGACGTCACCAAAATCGCGGCCCAAGGCCAGGGTCACGTAGTCTTCACCAGGGCGCCCCAAGCCGCAGCGGTTGTTGGTGGGGTCGAAGTCGCACCACACGCCGTCTTCCCCTTCGGCGCTGGGCGAATACACGGCCACCCAGGCGTGTGAGGCGTCGGCGCCAATCAGCCGTGCCTGGCCCTCGGGCACCTGGGTCAGCAGGTACCCGCTGACGTAGCGTGCCGCCAACCCCAGGCTGCGCAGGCAGCCCAGCATGATGTGGGCGAAGTCCTGGCAGACGCCATGGCGCTGTTCCAGCGCGGTGAGGGCCGGGGTGTTGATTTCGGTGCTGCCACTGCGGTATTCGAACTCGGTGTGTATGCGTGCCATCAGCGCCTCGCACGCTTCAAGCAGCGGGCGCCCGGGCGTGAAATCCGCCCGGGCGTAGTCTGCGAACGCTTCTTGGTTGGGCACAAACGGCGAGGTGAACACAAATTCGGCGGCGGCATCGAAGGTTGCGCCGGCGTGGTAGGCGAAATGGGCCCGCACCGCATCCCAGGCGAGTGAGTCAGGCAAGGGCTGCGGCGGATCGGTCCGCACAGTCATATCGGCGTGCACACACAGGCGGCCGTGGGGCACCTGCAGGGCAAAAAAGTGGCGCGGGTTGCCAAAGGCGTCCTCGCCTTCCGTGGCCTGTGCGGGCTCGGGAGTGACGCTGAGCTGGTGTGACAGCAGTGTCTGGCCAATCAGTGCGGCGCTGGGCCGCAGGTGCGCCATGTGCTGCGCCAGCATCACGGGCGCGGCGTAGTCGTAGCAGGTTTCGTGGACGATGCGCAGTTCCATGCCTTGCCTCGCTGATCAAGTCACCAGGCTGCGGTTGTCGCGGTCGGCGTGGCTGAAGTGGCGGCGGTTGATGTCGTCCGACAGGTCCATCGCCGCTTGCTGGCACTGGCCCAGCACTGCCAGCAGGGCCACTGGTTGGCCCTGGGCGTCGGTGTTGCAAAAGGCAGCGTGTGTCCAGCCCGCAGGATCGGGCAGGGGCTGGGCCAGTTCGGACACCTCGCCGTGCACGGTGTTCGCGAGCTTGGACAGGCGCGAACGCAAGGTGCCCAGCACCCAGGCCAGAGAGCGGGGGTTGTCGCGGTCCAGCACCAGCATGTCGACCAGCGCGGGCAGGTCGCGCCGCTGCTGGTAGCGGGCGTGGAAGGTGATGGTGCTGTCGAACAGGGCCACCAGGGCCTCGAAGCCGCCGTCCTCGGCCAGGCTGCCGTGGGTCAGGCCGTCGGCCAGTGCCTGGGACAGCGTGCCCAGGCGCTCGATGTGGCGCCCAATGCTGAGCAGGCGCCAGCCGTCGTCGCGCACCATGCGGTCGGTTTGTGCGCCTGTGATGGCGGCCAGGCCTTCGCTGGTCAGCTCCAGCGCGTTGAGGGCTTCCTGCGGCGCGTATTCGGCGTCGGCGCTGAGTTGTTGGCAGGCGTCAGAAAAGCCGTCCAGCACCCGTTCGATGAGGTTGCGCTGCTCTTGCGACAGGCGCTCGCGCACGCTGGCTGCCGCTTGCGACAATGCGCGCAGGTTGAACCCCACGCTGGTGGCGCCGCTGCTGGGCGCGAGCATGGCGATCAGGGAGCGTTCGAACACCCGTGGCGACTGAGCGGCGCTGGGCACGTCGGGCAACACCAGGCCGTTGTTGCGGGCGCTGTCGCTGAGCCAGTTGAGCAGCGCAGGCGAGCTTTGGTCTTCGCCGTGCAGGCTGCGCAGGGCGATTTGTGCGAGGCGCACGCTGTTTTCGGCGCGCTCGGTGTAGCGACCCAGCCAGAACAGGTTTTCCGCGGCGCGGCTGGTCACCGGGCGCTTGTGTTCGAGCTGGTCGATGGGCAGCGGGGCCTGGTTGAGCAGGGTGGTGTGGTCCACTTCGCCCTGGGTGAGCACCCAGCAGTCGGCGCTGCTGCCGCCGCGCTGCATGGACGCCATGAGCTGGCCACGCGGCGCCAGGCGCACCATGCCACCGGGCAACACCCGCCAGGATTGCGGCCCATCGGCCAGCGCAAACACGCGCAGCATGGCCGAGCGGGGCGCCAGGTGGTCGCCCTTCCAGGTGGGGGTTTGCGACAGCGGCAGGTAGGTCTGCACCGTGTAGTTTTCGGGCTGACGAACCATGCGACCGGTGAGCTGGTCCAGCGCATCGGCGCTCAGGCGCTGGCCCATTTGGGTGCCTTTGCCGAGATCGGGCCGGGTGGGCTTGATCACACTCTGTTTGAGCAGGGGCAGCACCCGCTGAAGGGCGGCGGCTTCGCCACACCACCAGGTGTCCAGCGAGGGCAGAGCAAGTTCCTGGCCCAGCAGGTGCCGGCTCAGCGCGGGCAAAAAACCCAGCAGCGCACTCGACTCCAGCGGTGCCGTGCCCGGCGCGTTGGCCAGCAGCAGGTTGCCCGCGCGCAGCGCCTGCAGCAGCCCGGGAACACCCAGGGCCGAGTCGCTGCGCAATTCCAGCGGGTCCAGCCACTCGTCGTCCAGGCGTTTGATCAGCGCGTGCACCGGCTCCAGGCCCTTGAGGGTTTTGAGGTAGAGGCGCTGGTCGCGCACTGTGAGGTCGCTCCCTTCCACCAGGCTCAGACCCAGGTAGCGCGCCAGGTAAGCGTGCTCGAAATAGGTTTCGTTGTACGGGCCGGGTGTGAGCAGGGCGATGCGGGCGTTGGCGCCTTCGGGTGCCATGCGTTTGATGCCGTCCATCAGCGCGCGGTAGCTGGCGGCCAGGCGCTGCACCTTCATGCCACCAAAGGCCTTGGGAAACTGGCGCGCGATGGCGATGCGGTTTTCCAGCAGGTAGCCCAGGCCCGAGGGCGCCTGTGTGCGCTGCGACACCACCCACCAGCGGCCGTCGGGGCCACGCGCCAGGTCGAAGGCGGCGATGTGCAGCCAGGTGTCGCCGGGCGGACGCACGCCGTGCATGGCACGCACGTAGCCGGGGTGGCCTTGCACCAGGGCGGGGGGCAGCAAGGCTCGCTTGAGCAGCTCGCGCGGGCCGTAGATGTCGGCGCAGATGCGGTTGAGCAGGTCGGCACGTTGCAGAACGCCGGCTTCGATGGTGGCCCAGTCGTCGGGCGCCACGATCATCGGCAAGAGGTCCAGCGACCAGGGGCGCTGGCCGCCCTGGTCGTCGGCGTAGACGTTGTAGGTGACGCCGTTGTCGCGGATCTGGCGGGCCAGGTTGTGCTGGCGCCGGTTCAGGTCGCCCAGGCCTTCAAAGCCCACGTGCTCGAAAAATTCGGCCCAGTGGGGCCGGATGTGGCCATCGCTGTCGCGCAGTTCGTCCAGATGGCCGGCATCGGCGCGGCCACCCATGGCCGCCGCCATTTGGGCCGGGCTCTCGTGGGCGTCGTCGCCAAAAAGGGTGGGGTCGGGGGCTTTCACGGCCCCCGAGTATGCCCGGCTTCAGACGGTGGAACGAATTGACATTTCACTGTCGCAGATCGAGGGTAAAGGGGAACTCACGGCTCGACTGGG
>DASUIK010000409.1:0-2747 GCA_036279795.1 Burkholderiaceae bacterium
GCGCGACGACGCGGCCCTGGCCCGCACCGCCACCCACATCGACGAAGCGCAGCAAGCCCTGGGCAGGCGCATCGCCATCGAAAACCCCTCGCACTACATCACCCTGCCCGGCCACACCTGGCGCGAGCCCGACTTCATGAATGAACTGGTGCGCCGCACCGGCTGTGGCCTGCTGCTGGACGTGAACAACGTGTACGTGTCGGCGCACAACCTGGGTTTTGATGCCGCACGCATGCTGCGCGCCTACGACGCCGATGCTGTGATGGAGATTCACCTGGCCGGCCACCATGCCGACCCCCAACTGGGCGCCCAGCTCTTGATCGACGGACACGACACACCCGTGAGCGAGGCCGTGTGGCAGCTCTACGCCGACCTGATCACCGACATCGGCCCGCGTCCGACGCTGATCGAGCGCGACGACCAGTTGCCCGACTTCGCCACCTTGATGCGGGAGCGCAACCGCGCCCACGCTCTGCTGCTCACCAATGAGGTGCCCGCATGAGCCCCGACGCCAACCTGGCGCTGGCGCCCGTCTTTTGGCAGGCGCTGCTGGCCCCCGCCGATGTGGCCCGGCCAGCATGGCTGAACCAGCCAGGCTTTGCCGTCTACCGCAACACCTGCCTGAAAGGCTGCGTGGACACCCTGACCGCGCAGTTCCCCAGCGTGCTGCGGCTGGTGGGCGAAGACTGGTTCCGCGCTGCCGCCACCGAACACGTGCGCGCCCAGCCGCCACAAGATGGCCGCCTGCTGCGCTACGGCGCGGGCTTCCCACCCTTTCTGCAGACCTTCGCACCTGCGGCTGGCCTGCCCTACCTGGCGGGTGTGGCACAGCTCGACTGGCTGTGGACGCAGGCCCATGTGGCCGCCGACGCCGCGCCACTGCCACCCCATGCCATGGCCACATGGGACGCCAACACCTTGCACACCACGACACTGCGCCTGCACCCCGCCACCCGCTGGCACTGGCATGGCGAGCTGCCGTTATTCAGCCTGTGGCGTGCCGCCCGCGAACAACACGACGACCCCAACCCCGCCGCCTGGGTGGGCGAAGGGGCGCTGTTGACCCGCCCACACGACCAGGTGCTGTGGGCGCCGCTGTCGGCCGGCGGGTGTGCGCTGCTCGAGGCCTGCGCGGCCGGCCACACCATCGCCGACGCAGTGCAGACCGCACTGACACGTGAACCCGAGATGGACCTGGCCGCCACGCTGGCCCTGCTGCTGACACAAGGCGCATTCACCCACACCGAAGTTACAGAGGACCCCACATGACCACCCAGACCCTGCCCACCGCCGCCGGCTGGCGCCCACGCCTGAACACCCTGCTGTCCCGCGCCGTTCCCGACGACCTCATCGCCCTGGCCAGCCGCTTTGGTGTCGGCAGCATCTTTTTCCTTTCGGGCCGCACCAAGGTGGACGGTGGGCTGAACGTGAGCGACACCGCCCTGCTGCTGTTCGAACAGGACTACGCCCTGCCGCTGATTTCGCCGGTGTGGGCCGCCCACCTGGCCACCTACGCCGAACACCTGCTGCCGCTGATGTTGTTCCTGGGTTTGGGCACGCGCCTGGGCGCCCTGGGCCTGCTCGGCATGACGGCGGTGATCCAGGTCTTCGTCTACCCCAGCGCCTGGCCCACCCACCTGAGCTGGGCCGCACCACTGCTGTACTTGCTGGCACACGGCGGTGGCAGGTGGTCGGTGGACCACCTGTTGTTCAAACGCTGAACGGCATCAACGCCCCCGCGCCAACACCGGCGCCAGCGCCACCCCCGTGTGTGTGCCCAGCGCCACCAGATGCTCCGGCGTGCCGGCCGCCACAATCTGACCGCCGGCCGATCCGCCTTCCGGACCCAGGTCCAGCACCCAGTCGGCTTCGGCAATCACATCCAGGTCGTGTTCGATCACCACCACACTGTGGCCGCCGTTGACCAGGCGGTGCAGCACGTGGATGAGTTTTTCGACGTCGGCCATGTGCAGGCCCACGGTGGGTTCGTCCAGCACGTACAGCGTGTGTGGCGCCTTCTGGCCGCGCCGCCCCACCTCATCGCGCACCTTGCTGAGTTCCGTCACCAGCTTGATGCGCTGCGCCTCGCCACCGCTGAGCGTGGGGCTGGGCTGGCCCAGGGTGAGGTAGCCCAGGCCCACGTCTTTGAGCAGTTGCAACGGGTGGGCGATGGCGGGCATGGCGGCGAAGAAGTCCACCGCTTCGTCCACCTCCATCTGCAGCACGTCGCCAATACTTTTGCCGCGCCAGGTCACGGCCAAGGTCTCGGGGTTGAAGCGGGCGCCGTGGCAGGCCTCGCAGGGCACCTTCACGTCGGGCAGGAAACTCATCTCGATGGTGCGCACGCCCTGGCCTTCGCAGCTGGGGCAGCGGCCTTCGCCGGTGTTGAAGCTGAAGCGGCCCGGGCCATAGCCACGCGCCTTGGCCTCCAGCGTATCGGCAAACAGCTTGCGCACCGTGTCCCAAAAGCCGATGTAGGTGGCGGGGCAGCTGCGCGGTGTTTTGCCAATGGGGGTTTGGTCGACTTCGAGCACGCGGTCCACAAAGCCCCATCCCTCGACCGATGCGCAACCCGACCAGAGCTGGACCTTGCCGGCGGCAAGCGCGTCGCGCCCGGCCTTGGTGGAGGCCTGTGACACAGCGGCCGACACGTTGGCCAGCAACACATCACGTGCCAGCGTGGATTTGCCGGAGCCGCTGACGCCGGTCACGGCCACCAGGCGCTTGAGCGGCACCGCCGCGTCCAC
>DASUIK010000410.1:0-4937 GCA_036279795.1 Burkholderiaceae bacterium
TGTCCTTCACGGGCAGGTAGAGTTTCGCGCGCACTTTTTTCGCCAAACCACGGCCCGTATGCACCAGCAACGGGCCGTGGTTGTTTTTGGGCGTTGCTGGCTCACCTTCGAGAGAACACCATGTTGAAGCAAGCCGCCAGCAAGTACCAAGCCTTCCGCCCCATCGGGCTCACCGATCGCACCTGGCCCGACGCCGTTCTGACCCAGACCCCCGTGTGGCTGAGCACCGACCTGCGTGATGGCAACCAGGCCCTGATCGAGCCCATGGACGCGGCGCGCAAGCTGCGCATGTTCGAGCTGCTGGTGCGCATCGGTTTCAAGGAAATCGAGGTCGGCTTCCCGGCCGCGTCGCAGACCGACTTCGATTTCGTGCGCAAGCTCATCGAGGAAGACCTGATCCCCGCCGACGTGACCATCCAAGTCATGACGCCGGCACGCGCCGAGCTGATCGAGCGCACCGTCGAGGCCGTGGCCGGCGCCCGGCGCGTCATCGTCCACGTCTACAACGCGGTCGCGCCGGTGTGGCGCCGGGTGGTCTTTGGGCTGGAGGTGCCCCAGGTCATGCAGTTGGTGGACGAGCATGTGGCTCTGGTGCGCCGTCTCGCCGATGCCCGCCCCGAGACCGAGTGGGTGTTGCAGTATTCGCCCGAGACTTTCTCGCTGGCCGAACTGGAGGTGTCGCTTGAAGCCTGCGAAACCGCCATTGCCGCCTGGGGTGTGGGCCAGCCCATCATCCTCAACCTGCCCACCACGGTGGAGAACGCCACACCCAATGTGTTCGCCGACCAAGTGGAGTGGATGGTGCGGCGCTTCCGCGACCGCCCCGAGATCGTGGTGTCGGTGCACCCGCACAACGACCGCGGCACCGGCACCGCCTCGGCCGAGCTCGCGCTCATGGCCGGCGCCCACCGCGTCGAGGGCTGCCTGTTTGGCAACGGCGAGCGCACGGGCAACCTCGACCTGGTCAATGTTGCTCTCAACCTTTACACCCAGGGTGTGGACCCTGGGCTGGACTTCTCCGACATCGACGAGGTGCGCCGCACCGTGGAGCACTGCAACCAGTTGCCTGTTCACCCGCGCCACCCCTACGCGGGCGATCTGGTCTACACCTCTTTCTCGGGCTCTCACCAGGATGCCATCAAGAAGGCGTTTGCCCAGCGACGCGAGGGCGACGTTTGGGCCATTCCCTACCTGCCCATCGACCCCAAGGACCTGGGCCGCAGCTACGAGGCGGTGATCCGCGTCAACAGCCAGTCCGGCAAGGGCGGCATCGCCTACCTGCTTGACAGCGAGTACGGGCTGGACCTGCCGCGTCGCTTGCAGATCGAATTCAGTCAGGCGGTGCAGCAGGTCATGGACACCGAGGGCCACGAGTTGACGGCGGCCGACCTCTGGCGGCTGTTTGACAGCGAGTACCACATCAGCGCCACCGCCTTGCCGCGCTACCGGCTGCAGGCCAGCGAAGGGCAGGGCGCCCAGGCGGTGCGGCTCGAAGGCGAGTGCGAAGTGGCGGGCCGTTCCGTGGTGTTCGCCGGCCAGGGCGATGGCCCCATCGACGCCTTCGTCCAGGCCATCGGGCAGGCTCTGGGTGTGTCGGTCCGCGTGCTGGACTACCACGAACACGCCATCGGTGCCGGAGCCGATGCCCATGCAGTCGCCTACCTGGAGCTGCGCATCGGCGCTTCGCAGACAGTGTACGGCGTGGGCCGCGACACCGACATCGTGGCTGCGTCGCTCAAGGCCGTACTTTCAGGCTTGCAACGCGCGACAATCACAGTTTCCCCGGCTTCGGCCGACGTCCCCACCGCCAACGAGTTGGCCGGCGCTTGAGGCCCGGTTTCACGCATTCCCAGGAGATAAGCCATGTCTGACAAACTGATCATTTTTGACACCACCTTGCGCGATGGCGAACAGTCGCCCGGCGCCTCCATGACCAAGGACGAGAAGCTGCGCATCGCACGCCAGCTCGAGCGCCTCAAGGTGGACGTGATCGAAGCCGGTTTTGCCGCCAGCTCCAACGGCGATTTCGACTGTGTGCAGGCCATTGCCAACACCATCAAGGACTCCACCGTGTGCTCGCTGGCCCGTGCCAACGACCGCGACATCGCCCGTGCGGCCGAGGCCTTGAAGGGCGCCAACCGCGCGCGCATCCACACCTTCATCGCCACCAGCCCGCTCCACATGGAGAAGAAGCTGCGCATGACGCCCGAGGAGGTGCTGGAGCAGGCCAAGCAGTCGGTGCGTTTTGCGCGCAACCTGTGCGCCGACATCGAGTTCAGCCCAGAAGACGGCTACCGCAGCGAAATGGACTTCTTGTGCCGCGTGCTGGAGGCCGTGATCGCCGAAGGTGCCACCACCATCAACGTGCCCGACACCGTGGGCTATGCCGTGCCCGAGCTGTACGGCAATTTCATCAAGACGCTGCGCGAGCGCGTGCCCAACTCCGACAAGGCCATCTGGAGCGTGCACTGCCACAACGACCTGGGCATGGCGGTGGCCAACTCCCTGGCTGGCGTGAAGATTGGCGGCGCGCGCCAGGTGGAGTGCACCATCAACGGCCTGGGTGAGCGCGCTGGCAACTGCTCGCTGGAAGAAATCGTGATGGCGGTGAAAACGCGCCGCGATTACTTCAACCTCGACCTCGGCATCGACGCCACCCAAATCGTGCCCGCCAGCCGCATGGTGAGCCAGACCACCGGTTTTGTGGTGCAACCCAACAAGGCTGTGGTGGGCGCCAACGCGTTCGCCCACGCCAGTGGCATCCACCAGGACGGCGTGCTCAAGGCGCGTGACACCTACGAAATCATGCGGGCGGAGGACGTGGGCTGGGCCGCCAACAAGATCGTGCTCGGCAAACTCAGCGGTCGCAACGCTTTCAAGCAGCGCCTGCAGGAGCTGGGCATTGAAATGGCGTCGGAGAGCGAAATCAACACCGCTTTCGCCGCCTTCAAGGAGCTGGCCGACCGCAAGGCCGAAATCTTTGATGAAGACATCCTGGCTTTGTGCAGCGACGAAAGTGTGACCGCCGAGAAGGAGCAGTACGGCCTGGTGTCGCTGGCCCAGCGAAGCGAAACCGGCGAGCGCCCGCACGCCGAGGTGGTTTTCACCGTGGACGGAAAGGAGTTTCACGGCAAGGCCGACGGCAATGGCCCCGTGGATGCGTCGCTCAAGGCCATCGAGAGCCATGTCAAGAGCGGTGCCGAACTGGTGCTGTACTCTGTCAATGCCATCACCAGCGGCTCCACCGAAAGCCAAGGCGAAGTGACCGTGCGGCTGCAGCACAGCGGCCGTGTCGTCAACGGTGTGGGGGCCGATCCCGACATCGTTGTGGCATCCGCCAAGGCCTACCTGAGTGCGCTCAACAAGCTGCACAGCAAGGCCGATCGTGTGGCGGCGCAGGGTTGATGCACCAAAACAGAGCATTTCTGACGCCGGCTTAGGCTTGTCTTAAGGCGGTTTTTAGAAAGTAAACGCAAGCGATTGATATTGCTTGCGTTTTTTTTCATGCGTATACTCCGTTACAGAAAAATTCACTTTCGAAGGTTCCGCATGATGCAAACAACGGGTCGCGCGTTGAAATGGATGGGTGGCATCGCCCTGTTGGCCGCCCTGTCGCTGGCCCAAGTTGCTCACGCCGAAACCCGAAAACCGCAAAAAACGCAGGCCAGCAAGACCAGCGTGGCCAAAAAAGCGGTGACCAACAAAAAAGTTGTTGCCAAGCGCAGCAACACGCAGCGGGTGGCACGCACCGCCATGGTGGCCGCACCGGTGGCGCTGGCCGCCGCGCGCCCGTCCATGGGCGAAAAAATGGGCCTGCGCGACAACGAGGACCCACTGGCGCTCAACTCCAGCGTGGCCCTGGTGGTGGATCAGGAAACCCACGAGGTGCTGCTCCGTAAGAATGAAAATGCCGTCCTGCCCATCGCATCGCTGACCAAGCTCATGACCGGGCTTCTGGTGGTGGATGCTCAGCTGCCCATGGACGAGATGATCACCATCACCCAGGCCGACGTGGACACCCTCAAGGGCAGCAGCTCGCGCCTGGCCGTGGGCACGACCTTGTCGCGTGGCGAACTCATGCACCTCGCGTTGATGTCCAGCGAAAACCGCGCAGCCCACGCTTTGGGTCGCACTTTTCCGGGTGGCTTGTCGGCCTTCGTGGCGCTCATGAACGCCAAGGCCGGTGAACTGGGCATGAACGACACCCGCTATGTGGAGCCGACCGGCTTGTCCAGCGACAACCGTTCCAGCGCGAAAGACCTGGCCACCCTGGCCGCCGCCGCCTACCAGCGCCCCATGCTGCGCGACCTCTCCACCTCGCCCAGCCACCAGGTCGAGCTGGGCCGGCGCACGGTGCAGTTCAACAACAGCAACCGCCTGGTGCACAACCCCGATTGGTCCATTGGTCTGCAGAAAACCGGCTATATCTCCGAAGCGGGTCGTTGTCTGGTCATGCAAGCCACCGTGGCGGGTCGCCAGGTCATCATGGTCTTCCTGGACGCCGCTGGCAAGGCGGCACGCATTGGCGATGCTGAGCGGGTTCGCCGTTGGGTGGAACACCGTACCCAGACGCTGATGCAGTTCGCCAAGCCACAAGGCTGACAACGGACTGGGGGTTGGGCGCCGGCGGCGCCCTATTTCAAATCAACCAGCAAACCCCAGCACCGGCATCCGGTAGCTGGGGTTTTTCACACCTTCTGGTTCAGGTTGCCCAAGGCGGCTGAGATGTGGGCGGCGGTGGCCTTGAGTTTGGGCAGCCAGCCTTCGTCCAGCCGGTCGGCCGGGGCTGAGATGGAGAGGCCCGCGACCAGCTTGTTCTGGTCGTCGTAGATGCCGGCGGCCATACAGCGCACACCCAGTTCCAGCTCTTCGTTGTCGCGCGCCACACCCAGTTGGCGGCACATGCTCAGTTCGCGCTCCAGCGCGGCGACCTGGGT
>DASUIK010000411.1:0-7604 GCA_036279795.1 Burkholderiaceae bacterium
TACGGCTGCGGCACCTGCCCCGCGTGCGAGCTGCGTGCGCGCGGCTGGGTGGGATACAGCGACCAAGCATAAAAAAACCGGCCCTGTGTCGGGGCCGGTTTGGTCAGCACGCGCGGATCAAGGTCACACGCCCACTTCTCCGCCGTCGGTTCGGGTGATCACCATGGTGGCCGAGCGCGGACGTTTGGTCGACGCCGGGTTGGTCTGGCTGTCGGGCCAGTGGCTGGTTGGCGCCGCGATGGTGCCGTCTTCGCCCGGGTGCTGCACGTTGCAGAACATGGTCTTGCCGTCGGGCGTGATGGCAATGCCGGTGATCTCGCATTCGACCGGGCCCACGAGGAAGCGGCGCACGGTCTCGGGCGTGGCCTTGGCACCACGGTAGGTTTCGGTTCCGCTGGCAGCCGTCACCTTTGCGCCGTCGCCCACTTGGCCGGGCACGGCGGCCAGCATCATGCAGTTGGTCACATCGGTGTAGGCGCCATCGTCAGTCTGAATCCACAGCAGGCCGCGCTGGTCGAAGTACAGGCCGTCGGGGCTGGAGAAGTGGTTTTCGTTGGTCAGGCCCGAGAGGTTGACGTTGGCGGGTGCGTCGTCTTCAGCGCCGAACAGGTAGATGTCCCACATGAAGGCGGTGGCGGCCTGGCTGCCGGTTTCGCGCCAACGGATGATGTGACCGTTGGGGTTGCCCTTGCTGCCGTCTTCCACGTAGTAGCGCGGGTTGGCGGCGTCGGGTTTGAGCTGGCTGCCGGTGGGCGTGACCGAAGGATCAACACGGTTGCTGTTGTTGGTCAGCGTCATGTAGACCTCGTGGTTGAGCGGGTTCACCGCGCCCCACTCGGGTCGGTCCATTTTCGTGGCGCCCACCGCGTCGGCGGCCAGGCGCACGTTCACCAGCACGTCGGCCTGGTCGGCAAAGGGGTAGGTGGTGTTGCTGGCGGTCAGGCCGTTCTTGCCATGGGTCAGTTCGATCCATTCGCCCGTGCCGTCGGCCTTGAACTTGGCCACGTACAGCGTGCCTTCGTCCAGGTATTTGGCGCCGGCGGCCAGGCCACCGTTGACGTCGTTCGCGTTCCACAAGGCCTTGGAGACGTACTTGTAGATGTACTCGTTGCGCGAGTCGTCGCCGCTGTAGATGACGATGGGCTTGCCGGCCTCGGCGGGCACGGGCCAGGCCCCTTCGTGGTTGAAGCGGCCCAGCGTGCTGCGCTTGACTGGGGTGCTGGTGGGCGCAAAGGGGTCGATCTCGACCACCCAGCCGAAGGTGTTGAATACGTTGCGGTAGTCGGTGGTGGCGTTGCCGGCCAGGTCGGTCACGGCGGTGTTCCAGCGCACAAACAGGTCGTCGCTGCCGGCGGTTTCCCACAGGTAAGGGCTCTTGCGGCCATTGGCCATGCCATAGCGCTTGAGCGCGGTCACTTCCTTGGCGCTGCGGCGCGAGGCGTCGTCGTCGCTGGTGGCGTCGGGGCTCACGCGGCTGATGACGTTGGTGTAGTTTTCCTCACAGGTGAGGTAGGTGCCCCAGGGCGTGTAGCCGTTGGCGCAGTTGTTATTGGTTCCGCGGGTCTTGGTGCCGTCGGCAGAGAACTTGGTGCGCACCAGCGCGCTGCCCTTGACCGGGCCACCGAAGGCCATTTCGGTGGCCGACGTGATGCGGCGGTTGTAGCTGGAGCCGCGCACCATGGCCATGGCGGTGCCGCTGGCGCCGCGCTTGACTTCCACCACGCTCACACCGTGGGCGTAGATTTCTTTTTCGACTTCGCTGGCCACCCGGGTGGCGCCGGCGGTGCGGCCGTTGGGGTGCAGGGCGTTGGGGCCCACGACGTACTCGTGGTTGACACACAGCAGGCCACGGTCGGAACGGTTGGCGTCGAACTTGCCGGCGTCGCTCAGGCCGAAGTAGTACATGCCGTCGTGGCCGTCACCGATGCGGCGGTTGTACGACTCGGCGCTTTCGCTGCCGTCGTCCTTCCAGCTTTCTTCGCCGAAGGCCAGCGGGTCGCCCAGGGCATGCAGGATGGCCATCTGGTAGCCGGCTGGCAGCGTCACGACGTCGTTCTTGTTTTTCGGCACCGCGGCGAAGCCCAGCTTGGGGGCGCTGGCATCGTTGCCACCGCCGCAAGCGGCCAGGCTGAAGCTGCCCAGCAGCACGCTGGTGGTCAGGCCCACGCCGCCCTTGAGGGTCTGGCGGCGGCTCAGGCGCGCGGCCAGAAAATCGTTGATGTGCGGGTTGCTGGACGGGTTGACGTCGTCGCCGTCGTTGAACTGGTCTTTGTTGCTCATGCGATGTTCCAAGGTGGTTTCGTTCAGAAATACAAGCCTTGGTCATGCTAGGCAGCGTCTGTGACGTTGGCGTGAAAGCTCCGCGTCACCGGTGTGAAAACGGTGTTCAGCCGGGTGGCAGGATCTCGAGCACCCGCTCGGCCGGTCGGCACAGGCGCACCCCCAACGGCGTCTTGACGATGGGCCGCTGCATCAAGATGGGGTGTTGTTCGATCGCATCCAGCAGCTGCGCATCGCTCAGCGCCGGGTTGGCCAGGCCCAGTTCAACGTAAACCGACTCCTTCTCGCGCAGGATGTCGCGCACACCCAGGTCCATGGCCTGCAGCAGGGCGAGCAGCTCGGTGCGGGTGGGCGGTGTCTTCAGGTACTCGATGACCTGCGGCTCAATGCCGCGCTCGCGGATCAGTGCCAGGGTGTTGCGCGAGGTGCCGCATTTGGGGTTGTGGTAAACGGTGGTGTCGCTCATGTCGCTATTGTCGTTGGCGTGCTGGCCACAGGGGTTCGCCCAGGTGTTGATAATGCCCCCATGTTGTTGACTCGAAACCCCCACGCGGGGCTGGCGCTGGTGGCGCTGGCGGCCGCCCTGAGCGCCTGTGGAGGCGGCAGTGACTCGGCCACGCCCAGCCCGACCGAGCCCACGCCCACCGAAACCACGGGCCCCGATCCGCTGCTGGCGCGCCAATGGCATTTGTTCAACAGCGGGCAGAGCGGCGGCACGCCGGGGGGTGACCTCGGGCTGGGCGGCCTCACGGAGCGCGGGGAGGGCATCAAGGTGGCTGTGGTGGACGGTGCGGTGCAGATCAGCCACCCGGATCTGGTGGCCAATGTGCTGCCGGGGCTCAGCCACAACTACAGCAACGATGGCACGGACCCCAGTCCCGCCGCTGCCACGGCTGGGCAGCCCATGGACGACAACGTCGGCGGGCCCGACGACGCACACGGCACGGCCGTGGCCGGCATTTTGGTGGCGCGCGACAACAACGCCTACGGTGGGCGTGGCGTGGCGCCGAGAGCGCAGCTCATGGCATACAACCCACTGGTGATGTCCACCGACGTCAACATGGCCGATGCCATGGCCCGCGCTTGGCAAAGTGGCGCGGCCGTGGTCAACAACAGCTGGGGTCCACCCGACCCATCGAGCGGTGGCACGGGCTCGTTCTACCGATCTTCCTCGGTCTGGCAGCAGTCGGTGCTGCAAGGCGTGACCCAGGGCCGGGGCGGACTGGGCACGGTGTACTTGATCGCGGCAGGCAACGGTGGCGCCAGTGGCGACGATTCCAATCGCGATGGTTACGCCAACTTCCGCGCCATGCTCACGGTGGGAGCGGTGGATGACCACAACCGCCCCACCAGGTACACCGAACCCGGTGCCAACGTGTTGGTGGCTGCGCCGTCGGGCAACGTCGTGGGGCGCTACCAGACCACGGCAGGTGTGGTCACCACGGACATCGCCGGTCCGCGCGGCTACGCCGACGTGTCTTCTTCACTGGGCGCTGACCACACCGCCTTTTTCGACGGCACCTCGGCCACCACGCCCATGGTCTCTGGCGTGGTGGCCCTGATGCTCCAAGCCAACCCCCAGCTCAGCTGGCGCGACGTGCGCTGGATCCTTGCGTCCACCGCCTTGCCCGCGACGCTTGAGAGCGGCCAGCCTGCGGCTGTGCCATCGGCCATGAACAGCCATGGTTTCCAGGTTCAGGTGGGTTATGGGCGTGTCAACGCCAGCGCGGCGGTGAACATGGCGCGCGGCTTCGTCTCGCTGGGCGCCGAAAAGTCCTGCAGCTCGGGCACCCAACCCGGCAGCGTGGTGCTGCCCGACGATTCCACCGCAGCGCAGGCGCTGACGTGGAACGGCAGCAGCTGTGCGCTGAGCGTGGTCGAATACGCGACCCTGCGTCTCGTGAGCAACCACACGTACAGCGGCGACCTGCGCGTGTCGTTGCGAAGCCCCGCCGGCAGGCACAGCGAGCTGAGCACGCCCCACACGTGCGCGGGCTCGGTGTGCACGTCGCTGGTGAGCGGCTTCACTTTTGGCAGTGTGCGCCACATGGGCGAGACTGCCCGTGGCAATTGGACGCTGTTGGTCAGCGATGAGCAGCCGGGCGACACCGGTCGCGTGATTTCCTGGGAGGTGGTGTTGTATGGGCATTGAACACAAATGGACGCGGCGCGCCGCCGTGTGGGCCTTGTCGGCCTCGATGCTTTTGACGGTCGGTTGTGCTCAGGCGCAAAAAACACCGCTTCAGTGGTTTGACGGCCAGCAGTGGGTGAACAGCACCGACACCCAAGGCCCCACCCAAGCCGCCGGTGGTGTGGTGGTGATGGTGCCCGTGGCGCAGGCGGCGGCTTTGCAGGCCGCCTTGGTGGCCAAGGGCTTGAGCCCTCGGCCACTGTCGGTTGCTGGTGCCTACGAGGTGGGATCGGCACCCGGCACCGATGCCTTGCTGCTGACCCACCGTCTGGCCGACTTGCCCGAGCTGCTCAAGGTGCCGGTGCAGGTGGCGCCGAATTGGCAAGCCACGCTGCGCAAACGCTGAAGGACCACGCCCCGCTCGTCAGCGCACCGCCCAGACGCGGTCGTGAAAAGCGGCCACGCTGGGGCGGTGGGCGATGGACACCAGGGCGCCGTTTTCTGCTGCCACCATGGCGCGCAGGCGCTCGTACAGCGTTTTTTCAGCGGCTTCGTCCAGCGCGCTGGTGGCCTCATCGGCAAACAGCCAACGCGGGCGTTTGAGCAGGGCTCGGGCAATGGCCAGGCGCTGTTGTTCGCCGCCCGACAGTTTTTGCCCCCAGGTGTTGTGTTCGTCCAGGCGCGAAGTGAGGTGGGGCAGGAGGGCGTCGTGCAAGGCTTGTTGCAGGGCTTCTTCGCTGTGTTCGTTGGCCTGCCCGGGGTAGGCCAAAGCATCGCGCAGGCTGCCGTTGGGGAAGTAGGGCCGCTGGGGCAGGAACATGGCACGCTGCTCAAAATCGACCGGGCGCGACACCTCCCCCCGTGCCCACGGCCAAATGCCCGCCAGCACCCGGAACAGCGTGGATTTGCCGCTGCCCGAGGGCCCTTGGACCAGCACGTTTTCACCGGGCGCTGCGGTCCAGCGCAGACCATTCAGCAGCTCGCGCCCATCGGGCAACAGGATGTCCAGCCCATCGGTGGCAAAACCCTGTCCGCTGGCGCTGGCCAGGGGCATGTCTTCGGTGTTGTCTTTCAAACGTGACAGGCTCTGTTCGAAGCTGGTCAGGCGGTCGGTGGTGGCGCGCCAGCTGGCCAGGCTGTCGTAGTTGTCCACGAACCACGACAACGAGTCCTGCACCCGGCCAAAGGCGCTGGCGATTTGCATCAGCTCACCGAGCTGGATGGCGCCGCTGAAAAAGCGGGGTGCCGCCACGATGAAGGGGAACACCACCGCGGCTTGGCCAAAACCCACGGTGAACCAAGTGAGGCGTTTTTGGGCGCGGATCAGCGCCAGGTAGTTGCTCAGCACGTCGCCAAAACGCTGGCCCAGGTGGCGGCGCTCCACCGGCGCACCCTTGTCGAGCGCGATCGATTCGCTGTATTCGCGCACCCTCACCAGGTGGTGGCGGAAGTCGGCTTCGCGGCGCTGCTGTTGGAAGTTCAGGCCGATCAGCGGGCGGCCGATGTAGTGCGTGAGCACGCTGCCCACCAGGCAGTAGACCACCGCCATCCAGACCATGAAGCCTGGGATCTCGAATGTCGATCCGTTGAACTTGAAGTCGAACGCGCCCGACAGCCCCCACAGGATGCCCACAAAACTGACCAGCGTGACCACCGCATTGAGCAGGCCCATGCTGAGCGACACCGTGTGTCCAGTGAAGAGATTGACGTCCTCTTGAATGCGCTGATCGGGGTTGTCGGGTGGGCTGTCCGTGCCATCGGCGTAACGCATCAGCTCCAGCTGGTAGAAGGTGCGGTGCTGCAGCCAGCGGTCCAGGTAGTGGTCGGTCAGCCAGGTGCGCCAGCGCACTTGCAGCAATTGCGTCAGGTAGAACTTGTAGACCGCGATGATGATGAAGGCAAAGGCCAGGTAGGTGAAGCGCCCCAGTTCGCGCCAGAAGACCTCGGCGTTCTTGTCCTGCAGCGCGTCGTAGAAAACGCGGTTCCAGTCGTTGAGCAGCACCAGCATGTAGACCGAACCCAGGTTGAGCGCCACGATGGCGCCCAGCAAGGCACGCGCCTTCCATTTCTGGTCGGACTGGAAATAGGGCAGGGCCAGGCGCACGGCCTGACCAGCAAACTGGCGGAAGGCCTGGAATTTGGTGCGAGGGTTCACTGGTGTACCTTCGTGCTACGCGCAGCGATGCGAGCCTGCTGGGTGCGGCCCGGCACGGCGCTCATGTGTTGGAAATGCCGCTGGCCACATGCCCGGCGGGCACGTGGCGCGCGGCCGATTCGATGTGGCCGGTCTGGTCGTCGAAGAAGAAGTCGGGCTCGAATTCGCGCAGGAATTCGCCCTTCGGCAAGCCGCCCAGGAACATCGCTTCGTCGACCTCGATGTTCCAGTCCATCAACGTGCGGATGGCCCGCTCGTGGGCTGGAGCGCTGCGCGCGGTCACGAGCGCGGTGCGGATCCGCATCGCCTGCGCCGGTGCTTGCTGCAATTGGTGCAACGCCAGCAGCAGCGGCTTGAACGGACCCGCGGCCAGCGGCGTGGCGGAATGATCGCGTTCATGTGCCTGGAAGGCGTCGAGGCCGCTGCGCTGGAACACGCGCTCGGCCTCGTCGGAGAACAGCACCGCGTCACCGTCGAACGCGATGCGAACCTCGTTCGGGTGCTGGCTCGAGGCGCGCGCCGAGTGCGGGTAGACGCGCGCCGCCGGCACCGCGGCGCCGAGCGCGGAACGCACGTCGGCCTCGTTGGTGGACAGAAACAGGTGTGCGTTCAGCGGCCGCAGGTAGCGCCACGGCGATTCGCCCCGGGTGAAGACACCACGCTGTATCGGCAGCCCGTAATGCTGCGCCGAGCGGAACACGCGCATTCCCGAGACCGGATCGTTGCGCGACAGGATCACGACTTCCACCCGCTGTTGCGCCGGCGCGCCGGTCGCCCCCGTCGCCACCGTGTTGAACGCCAGCAGCTTGTTGACGAGCGAGAACGCAACGCCCGGCTTGGCGGCACGGTCGAGCCGCTGCAGTTGCAACTGCATGTAGGCGCGGTCGTCGTTGGCCTCGAAGTGCTGGTTCTCCTCCTCGAAGTCGAAGAGCGCGCGCGACGAGATCGCGACGACGAGCTGTCCGTCGAGTGAAGTGGGCATGCGGTCGATGATACGGGCGCCGGCTTCACGCTGGCGCTGCGCCGGACGGTGACGTC
>DASUIK010000412.1:0-2970 GCA_036279795.1 Burkholderiaceae bacterium
GTGTTGGGCTGAAGCCGCTGCACGCCTCGGTCACTTCACGAACTTCCTGAAGTTGGGTTTGCGCTTCTCGCTCAGCGCAGCCACGCCCTCGCGCGATTCGTCGGTGTCGTAGTACAGCTTGAGCGCGTACATGCCCATGCCCGCAATGCCCGCCTGGTGGGCGGTGTCCATGTTGAAGCTGCGCTTGGCGATGGCCAGGGCGGTGGGGCTGCGTTCGCAGATTTCCTCGGCCCAGGCCTGCACCTCGGTGTCGAGTTCGTTGTGGGGCACACATTTGTTGGCCAGGCCCATGGCCACAGCCTCCTCGCCGGAATAGCGCTTGTTCAGGTACTAGATTTCGCGCGCCTTTTTCTCACCCACCACACGCGCGAGGAAGGCCGTGCCGTAGCCCGGGTCCACCGAGCCCATCTTGGGACCGACCTGTCCGAAGATGGCTTTGTCAGAGCAGATGGTGAGGTCGCAGATGGTGGCCAGCACATTGCCACCGCCGATGGCGTAGCCCTGCACGCGGGCGATCACGGGCTTGGGCACGTTGCGGATGGCATCGTGCAACTCCTCCATGGGCAGGCCGATGGTGCCGCGCCCGTCGTAGTTCCCGTCGTGGGCCGACTGGTCGCCGCCGGTGCAGAAGGCGCGCTCGCCCGCGCCCGCCAACACGATGCAGCCGATGTGTTTGTCGTAGCCGGCTTTGTGAAAGGCCTTGATCAGTTCGTCGCAGGTGGTGCCCCGAAAGGCGTTCATCTTCTCGGGTCGGTTGATGGTGATCCATGCCACGCCATTGCGGTTTTCGTAGAGGATGTCCTGGAAGTCCATGTTGTGCTCCTGGGGTTAACCATTCATCGTGAGACCGCCTGAGACGCTCATCACCTGGCCGGTGACGTAGGCGGCGTCGTCGCTGGCGAAGAACAGGATGGCGCCGGGCAGGTCTTGCGGCTGCCCGATGCGCCCCAACGGGATGGCGCGCCGGAAGGCCTCTTCCAGCTTCTCCGGGTTGCCCGCGCCTTGCTTGTAGTCGGCGAATAGGGCCGTGTCGGTGGGACCGGGACAGACCACGTTGACGGTGATGTTGTGGCGCGCGTGTTCGCGCGCAATGGTCTTGGAGAACGCCACCAGCCCGCCCTTGCAGGCCGCGTAAACCGCCTCGCCCGAGGAGCCCACACGCGCCGCGTCAGACGCAATGTTGACGATGCGCCCGCCCTTGCCGGCCGCCACCATCAGTGGCAACACCGCGTGGTGCATGTTCAGCGCGCCGGTGAGGTTGATGGCGATCAACTTGTCCCACTCGGCGGGCACGGTTTTGGTGAAGGGCTTGAACACGTCCCAGCCGGCGTTGTTGACCAGGATATCGATGCCGCCCCATTCGTTGGCGATGCGCTGCACCGCCGCATCCACCGTGTCGCGGTCGGTGATGTCACAGGCCAGCGCCAGGGCGCTGCCGACCTCTGCGGCAATCTGCTCGGCCGTGCGTTGGGCTGCCGCGAGGTCGCGGTCGAGCACGGCCACGCGGGCGCCTTCCTGCGCAAAGCGGCGGCAGGTGGCGCCACCGATGCCGCCACCACCGCCGGTGATGGCGGCCACCTTGTTGTCGAGTCTGCCCATGGGTGTCTCCGTTGTGTTTTAAAAAGGGGTTGCGATGTGCCGCCACATGGCGGACTTGTGTGTCAACATCGGCAGCCAGATGGCGTTGACCGTGTGCTTGGATGGCGCGCCGAACAGGGTTTGAAGCAAAGGAAAAAGGCCATGAGCAGTGGCGAAGAAATGCGCATGGAACTGGCCAACCGCCTGTTCTTTCGTTTGTATCAGTGTGCCAACATGCTGCATAAAACGGGCTCCCGGGCCATCGAAGATGAGGGGTTGACCACCCAGCAGTGGGCGGTGCTGGGCGCCTTGTCTCGCCCCCAGGTGGACGGGGGCATGAAACTGGGCGACCTCGCGCGATACCTCATGGTCAGCCGGCAGAACCTGGCCGGTGTGATCGGCCGGTTGGAAAAAGCTGGCCACCTCACCAGCGCCGCAGACCCCAGCGACCGCCGCTCGCGCCTGATCCAGATGACCGAGAGTGGCCGCGAGGTGTGGCTGAACTTCGCGTTGCCCAAGATCCACGCCTACTACGACCTCGCGTTGAAGGACTTCTCCACCAACGATGTGGTGCACACCGTGCACTACCTGCTCAAGATATTGGACAACATGCAGGCGCTGGACGTGGGTGGTGACAGCGAGAGCGACCTCGATCCCCTGACCGATTGACCAGGGCCGCCCCGTCCGGGGCGGCCTGGCAGCTTACTTGTTCGTCTTGGCGAACTCGGCCGATTCTTTCTTGACCACTTCCATCACCACGTCGTTGTAGGCCGAGATCCAGTCGGACTGTGGCACCCACTTGGCGCCGTCCCACATTTCGATGCGGGTCTTGCCGCCGCCGCCGTGGTCTTGGGCGGTCACGGTCACAGGGGCCAGCAGGCCGTTGGCGTCAAAGTTGCGCAGGCTTTCCAGGCCGGTCTTGACCTTGGCTGGTGTCAGCGGGCGGCCGCCAGACTTGATGGCGTTGCGCACGCCTTCGAAGGCCACCGAGTACATGGCCAGGCCGGTGTTGTAGTACACGTCCTGCAGGTTTTTGCGGTCGCCGTTGCCTTTGCCCTTGTCGTACAGGTCGGCCACGATCTGTTTGATCAGCGCGTGGTCCTGACCACCGGCCACGTTGGTGCCGCGCTTGAGGCCTTTGGCGTCGGCGGCACCGATGTTGGCGATGTCGACTTCGTTCAGCCAGTTCACGCTGATCAGCTTGTCCATGGGGATGCCGTTGCGCTTCATTTCGCGGGCGGCCACCACGTGCATGGCCGACAGGTTCCAGGTGATCACCCAGTCGGGGTTGAAGCGGCGGATCTGTGTCCACACGGCGGCCTGGTCACGCCCCGGCATGGGGTTGGGGAACAGGTTCAGCTCGAAGCCCTCTTTCTCGGCCAGCGTCTTGAG
>DASUIK010000413.1:0-4652 GCA_036279795.1 Burkholderiaceae bacterium
AGCCACAACCGGCGCCGTGGCTGTACTGGGTGAGTCGGATGGGGGAGGTGCTCATGGTGGGGCCTGCTCGGTAATCCCGCACTGTAGCAAGACCTCGGTGGGTACCCCTGGCTGGCACAAGGTTATTTGTTTCACAAGAAAACATTTCAAATGCAATAATACCGGGCATGACCACACGACGTACCGTCCCCGTGCCCGCCGCCCCCGAGCCGACAGCCCCCCGGACCACCCAGCGCGACTGGGCCGCCCTGGTGCGCCAGTTGCAGTCCAGCCTGGTGGAGCACGTGGGGCAACGCCTGGTCGATCTGGAACTGCCCTTTCTGCAATGGGCGGTGTTGCTGCGCCTGGGTCGGCGCGGCCCTTGCACCCTGGCCGAGCTCGCCCGCGAACTGCGCGCCGACGGCGCCACCTTGATGCGCGCGGTGGACCGCCTGGAAGAACGGGCGTGGCTGAACCGCGAACGTGGCACCACCGACCGCCGCCTGGTTTTCCTGCAACCCACTGCCGCCGGAATGCAGATCAGCGAGCGCATCTGGGGCGAGGTGGTGTGGGTGCAGCAGCGCTACTTGCAGGGTTTTGCCGATGCCGAACGCCGCCAGTTGCTGGGCTTTCTGGAGCGCATGGCGCTCAATGCCGAAGCACTGGACCGCGCTGGCGTGAGCAGCACATGAGCCAGCCGTCGGCCTACACCTTCAAGCCGCACGAGCGGCCCTTCATGCCCGGCTCACCGGCCTCGCCCGACCAACCGGCGGGGCGCCGCCTGGCTTACCTGCTCATCGGCTTGCTGCTGGGGCTCACCGGTGGTCTGCAAAACGGCCTCTTGATGGCCAACCTGCCGCAAATCCAGGGCGCCTTGGGCCTGAGCGTGACCGAGGGCGGCTGGATTCTGGCGGCCTACTACATGACCAACGCCTGCATGAGCATGCTCATGTTCAAGGTGCGGCGCCAGTTTGGCATCGACGGCTTTCTGCGCAGCGGCATTGTGGTGCTGGTGCTGGCCAACGGCCTGCAGCTGCTCCACGCCAGCTACGAGACCGAGCTGGTGGCGCGCGCTCTCAGCGGCGTGGTGGGCAATGTGCTGGTCACGCTGTCCATGTTCTACCTGATGCAGGCGGTGCCGGCCGACAAACGTGTGGTGGGCGTGCTGCTGGCCATGGGGCTGTCGCAGCTGGCCATGCCCCTGGCCCGCACGATCTCGCCGCTGCTCATGGCCGATGGCGACGTGCAGCGCCTGTTTGTGCTGCAGTTCGGGCTGTCGCTGCTGTGCTGGGGCAGCACCACTTGGCTGCACCTGCCCGAAGGCGAGACGGTGGACTCTTTTGAGTGGACCGACCTGTGGTCCTTCACGCTGTTTGCCGGTGGGGTGGCGCTGCTGTGTGCTTTCCTGGTCCAGGGCCGTCTGCTCAACTGGAACGGCGACTGGCTGGGCTATGCGCTGGCCGGTGGCATCGTGATGGTAGGCGGCAGCTTGCTGATCGAACACGAGCGGCGCAACCCCATGCTGGAAGTGCACTGGATGACCAGCGGCGTGATGCTCAAGTTTGTGCTCACCGGGGCGTTGCTGCGTGTGCTGCTGTCGGAGCAGTCGGTGGGCGCGGCCGGCCTGCTGAACCTGCTGGGCATGGGCAACGACCAGACCGTGGTGTTCTACGGCCTGCTCACCCTGGCCACGCTGTTGGGCTTGCTGCTGAGCATCGCCCGGCTGGACCCGACCGACCTGCGTCGCCCGGTGCTGGTGTCGCTGTTTCTGATCGCCGTGTGCGCCTTCATGGACGCGAGCGCCAGCAACCTCACCCGTCCCGCCAACCTGTACCTGAGCCAGGCGCTCATGGCCTTTGCCGCCATCTACTTCATGGCCGCCTTCATGACCGAGGGCCTGCTGCGCGCGCTGGTCAAGGGGCCCTCGCACTTCATCAGCTTCTCGGCACTGTTCAGCCTGTCGCAAACGGTGGGCGGGCTGCTGGGCGCCGGCCTGCTGTCGTGGTTCCAGACGCTGCGCGCCAAGGCGCATTTGATGGACCTGGGCGCGCGCGTGGCCCTCACCGATCCGCTGGTGAGCCAGCGCATGTTGCAAGTGGGCCCAAGAGGCCTGGTGCAGCAAGTCACCCGCGAAGCCAACGTGCTCGCTTTCAACGATGTGTTTTTCTGGCTGGGCGTGGCCGCCAGCGTGTGCCTGCTGGCCTATGGCGCCATCTGGCTGCGCGACCGCCGCCGTGGCCACGTGCCGCTGGCCCGCGAACTGGCCGTCCTCCAGGCCCTGCGAACCCAAGGAAGTTCTTCATGACCGCCACCACCTCCACTCCCACCCCCGCCACCGCGCCCAACGCGCAGCCCACGCCCGAACGCTGGGAGCCCCGCGCTCACCCCCTGCGCCGCCGCCTGGCCCTGGCCGGCCTCATCCTCGCGGGCGCCACCTTGGCCTTGTACGCCTGGGGCCTGCCGCCGTTCGCCAACGGCCAGGAGCGCACCGACAACGCCTACCTGCGTGGCCAGACCACGGTGATCGCGCCCCAGGTCAACGGCTACGTCACCGAGGTGCTGGTGCAGGATTTCACCGCCGTGGAAGCCGGCCAGCCGCTGGTGCGCATCGACGACCGCATGGCCCGCCAGCGTGTGGCCCAGGCCCGCGCCCAGCTCGCCGCTCAGCAGGCCCAGCTGGCCAACTCCGCGCAGACCCAGCGCAGCGCCGAAGCGGCCGTGCTGGGCCAGGACGCCGGTCTGTCCAACGCCAGCGCGCAGCTGCAGCGCGCCCAGGCCGATGTGCGCCGCGCGCAAGCCCTGGTGGCCGATGGCTCCATCTCCCAGCGCGAAATGGACCAGACCTTGGCGGTGCTGCGCCAGGCCGAGGCCGCCCAGCGCCAAGCCGAGGCGCAGCGCGCCGGCGGCCGCGAACAAGTGCGTGCGGTCAGCGTGGGCCGCGAGGCTTTGGTGGCCGCCGTCGAGGCCGCGCAGGCGCAGTTGCAACTGGCCGAAATCGACCTGGCCAACACCGTCATCAAGGCACCGGCCAACGGGCACCTGGGTGAGGTGGGCGTGCGCCTGGGCCAGTTCGTCAGCGCCGGCACCCAGCTCATGGCCCTGGTGCCCGAGAAGGTGTGGGTGGTGGCCAACTTCAAGGAGCAGCAGATCGCGCAGATGCGCGTGGGCCAGCCGGTGCGCGTGCACATCGACGCGCTGCCCAACCTGAAGCTGCAGGGCACGGTGGAGAACCTCTCGCCCGCCGCTGGCAGCGAGTTCAGTGTGATCAAGCCTGACAACGCTAGTGGCAACTTCGTCAAGGTGGCGCAGCGCATCCCCGTGCGCATCGCGCTGGACGCAGACGCCGCCGTGGCCGCGCAGCTGCGCCCCGGCATGTCGGTCGAGGCGGTGGTGGACACACGGGCCGCCGGCGCCCCCACGGCGTCTGCCCCCCAAGCGGCCAGCGTGGCGGGAGACCGGTCATGAAACGAGCCGCCCTCTCGATCGGTGCCTTGGCCGTGCTGCTGGCCGGGTGCGCCCCCGCCGTCCCGCCGCACAGCGAGGCCGCCCAGGTGGCTTTGCCCACCCAATGGCGCGCGGCCCAGGCCGACCCTGCCAACGCCACCCAGCGTGTGGCCGCCGAATGGTGGCGCCAGGCGGGCGATCCGGTGCTTGACCAATTGGTGGCGACCGCGCTGGCACAGAACCTGGACGTGCACCTGGCCACCACCCGCGTGATGGAAGCGCGGGCGCAAGAACGCGCCGCCCGCGCCGCCTTGTTGCCCACGCTGGATGGGGGCTTGGGTGCCAGTCGAGGCCAGAGCGTGAACGCCTTCGGCAAGCCCTCCCTGGCCACCGCTGAGCAGCCCATGCTGCAAGTGGGCTACGAGGTGGATTTGTTTGGCCGCATCGAACAGCAGACCGAAGCCGCCCGCCAAGGAGGCCTGAGCGCCGAACGCGCCCGCGATGCCGCCGCACTCGCGGTGAGTGCCAGCACGGTCAGTGGCTACCTCAACCTGCGCGCGCTGGACCAGCGCCTGACCTTGTTGCAGCAGGCCCAGGCCAACCGCGAGCAGGCGCTGCGCCTGGCCGAACAGCGTCTGGCCGCCGGCTACACCTCGCAGCTGGAGCCCGCGCAGGCGCGCGCCGAACTGGCCGGCATCCGCCAACAGATGCCGGTGGTGGCGCTGGCCATCACGCGGCAGGAAAATGCGCTGGCCCTGCTCACGGGCACCCCGCCACGCGCCATCGCACGGGGCAAGGCCTTCGACGCGCTGGCCTTGCCGCCCGTGGCCGCCGAGCAGCCCAGTGAATTGCTGCGCCGCCGCCCCGACATCGCCCAGGCCGAAAACCAATTGGCTGCGACCGACGCGCAGTTGGCGGTGGCGCGCGCGCAGTGGCTGCCGCAGTTGCGCCTGAGCGCGACGCTGGGCCGCGCCTTCTCCACCGCACTGCCGGGCCCGCCCATCACCGTGTGGTCGTTGGGGGGCAGCCTGCTGGCACCGTTGTTCGAGGGTGGCCGGCTCGAGGGCCAGTTTGGTGTCGCCACCGCCCGGCGCGACCAGGCCGCGCTGGCCTACAAAAAGACCGTGCTCAGCGCCTTCAAGGAAGTCGAAGATGCGCTGGCGGGCATCGCGCGCCTGGATGAGCAACAGCAGGCGCTGCTGGCCCAGCAGGCCGCGCTGACCGACACC
>DASUIK010000414.1:0-2208 GCA_036279795.1 Burkholderiaceae bacterium
ATGGCCGTGGAGGAGCGCCTGCGCCTGGCCGGCTGGCACCAGATCGCAGCGCTGCCCTGGATCGTGGCGCCGCCCCAGCACCACATCCACACCTTGTTGCGCGACTTGTTTGCGCGCCAGGGCGTGTTGCCGAACGTGGCACTGGAGTCGGACGAAGCCGCCGCGCCACTGAGCCTGATCCGCTCAGGCGTGGGCCTGGCCTTGATGCGCGAAGACGTGGCCGTGCCGGCCAGCGAACGCGGCGAACTGCTGATCTGGCCACACGCGCGGGTGGCGGCGCTGCTGAGCTTCATCTACCCCAAAAGCGCCGAACACGACCCCGCGCTGGTGGCCACGTTGTCGGTGTTGCGCCAGGTGTGGGGCCTGTCGGCCTGAACCGGACATTCGCGCTCAGGCCGCCTGCAGCTCCAGCAAGGCCGACAGGTCGTCGATGAGGCGGTCGGGCTGGCTGGCGGCGATCGGCTCGCCCATGTTGTAGCCGTAGGGCAAGGCCCACACCGGCACGCCCGCGTTGCGCGCGGTGGCCACGTCGATGGACGAATCGCCCACAAACAACGCCGTCGCAGGTGTGGCGCCAAAACGCGTCAGGCAGTCGTGGATGCCGGCCGGGTCGGGCTTTTTCTTGGGCAAGGTGTCGCCGCTGATGACGTGGTCCAGCAGGGCGGGCAGGCCATGCGCCTGCAGGATGCTGCGGGTGTGGCGGCCTTCCTTGTTGGTCACCACCGCCAGCTTGACGCCCCGCTGGCGCAGGGCTGTCAGCACCTCGCGCGCATGCGGATAAAGCACGCTGCGTGTGCCACAGCGCTTTTCGTAGAACGGATCGAAAGCGGCCATGACGTCGGCAAACTCGGCCGAGGCACGCACCACCTCCACCTGCCGGCCGTCGACCTGGGCCAGCGCCTGCACCATCAGCTCGCGCGTGCCATGGCCGATCCAGCGCTCCACCTGTTCTTCGGGCACGGCCGGGCGCTGGAACGCGCGCAAGGTGTCATTGACCGCGTCGCTGATTTCGCCCGCGGTTTGCACCAGGGTGCCATCGAGATCGAACATCACCAGTTGGCAGAGGGACATGTCAACGTGCCGCAGAGGCTGTCAGTGGAAAGGTCTCCAGCATAGCGGCGAATCGCGCGCTTCAGCCCAGGCTGCGCAGCCACGCCGCGCATTCGGGTGCCGCCTGCACCGGCCAGCTCACCACGATGCGGGTGTCGCCACGCTGTACCTCCACGCGGATGTCTTGGCGGGCACCGAACAGGCGGGCCCAGAGGCTGGGTGTGGGCACCTGCGTGGCCCCTGCGGGCACGGCCAGTGGTACCGCAAGCGCAGCAGCCACCGGCACAGGGGCCGTGGCCTGGGTGACAGCGGGTGCCGCCGGCACCACAGGCGCTGGTACCTGCGCTGGCACAGGCGCGACGGCAGTGGGCACCGCAACCCCTTCACCAACCGCCAGGCGCGCGGCGGCATTCACCCCGAACTCGTCCCACAGCCGATCGGCCTTGGTCTTCATCACGCCCAGACCGAAGGTGCCCATGCGCCCCAGCACATCGACCTTGACCTTCATGCGCAGTTCAGTGCCGCCACCATCGCGCTCGGCCAGCCACATCTCGCTGACCTGCTTGAGCGAGCTGGCCACCGAGGTGTCTTCGCCCGTGCCTTCTGCGCGCAGGTAACGCGGCTCGTCGCGTTCGACGATGCGGGTCTTGAGCTTGAAGCGCGCGCTGATGAAGGAGATCTTCACCTTCATCACGGCCACGTACTCGCTGTCGCTGATGACCTCGATGGATTCCATGCCGGGCACACAGGCGCCCATGGCATTGGGGTCGAGCAGCAGGGCCCAAACGCGCGCGGGTGGTGCGTCGAGCAAGAGGGTCTTTTCAATTTCCATGCATCTTCTCCGAAGCGTCGAGAACGGACTCGACGATCTGCGCGTAACCGGTGCAGCGGCACAGGTTGCCGTTGAGGCCGTGGCGGACCTCGTCGACCGTGGGGCGGGGGTTGTCTTTCAACATCGAGCAGGTGGCCATCACCATGCCCGGCGTGCAGTACCCGCACTGCAGGCCGCCGCAGCGTATGAAACTTTCCTGCACCGGGTGCAGCGCAGCGTCCGGTGAGCTGCCCTGCGACAGACCTTCAATGGTGGTGATGGTCTTGCCTCTGGCCTGCACCGCAAGGCTCAGACAGGACTTGACCACCTTGCCGTCCACCAGCACC
>DASUIK010000415.1:0-5042 GCA_036279795.1 Burkholderiaceae bacterium
TTCATGGGTGTTGCAGCAGGGCTTGATGAAGTGCCGCTTGCGCGGCGGGGGGCTGGACGCTGAGCCGCCAGTGGCCGGCCAGGCCCATGTTGTCGGTGGGCCGCAGCTTGATGCCTTGTCGGCGCAGTGCGTCACCGTCCACGGGGTGGGCGGGTTTGGCGCAGAAGTAGGGTGTGTCGCTGGGCAGGCAGGTCCAGCCGAGCGATTGCAGCAGGGCGGTTTGCGCGGCTTTCCAGTCACGCAGTTGCGCACGGCTGTTGTGCAGCCAGCGCTGGGTGTCGGGGTCCGTCCAGGCCATGAGCAGGGCCACGGCGTGGGCGCCCAGTGGCCAGGATGCGGCCATGTCGTTCAGTTCGGCCGCCTGTGCCTCGGCGCCTGCGGGTGCGATGGCGTAGGCGCCGCGCACGCCGGTCAGCCCCAAAGCTTTGTTGGGCGACCACAGTTGCAAGGCTTCGTCGCAGTGGGCCGCAGGTGGTGCCGTACCGCTCAGGCGCAATGGCTCGTAGGCGCGGTCGAGCGCGAGCACGTGGGCCTGGCGCAACGACGCCCAGGGTGTGGGCTCGGCCACGCCGCGCGGGCTGCTGGGGGTGCAACACCAGGCCAGATCGGCTTGCTGCGGTTCCGCCACGCGGGCCAGGCGCCACTGCGCGGCCGCGTGGGCGTAGTCGCCGTAGGCCTCGGGTGGCCACCACACCGTGTGGCCACCGCCACGCGCCACCCAAGCCGTGAGGCGGGCGATCAGTTCGCTGCTGCCTGTACCCGGCACGATGCGATCCACCGCCACGTCGTGGAAATGGGCCAACGCCACGCGCAGTTGGGTGTAGGCCGGGTCGGGGTAGCGTGTGGCATCGGCCGCCTGCACCGCCAACAGGGCGGTGGGGCAGGGGCCACAGGCGTTGCTGTTGGTGGAGAAGTCCCAACGCGGCACACCGGCCGCGTCGGGGCCGCCGTGGGCGCGCCTCATGGCCAGTTCTCCCACATCAGAACAAGCACGGCACCGGCAGACAGCGTTTGCAGCACTCGCGTGGCGTGTGCGACGGCGCGTTGCGTGTCGGCCGGCCCCGGCGCGCGGCCGCTGGCGTTGAGGGTGTAGACGCCGGGCTTGCCCAGCCGCACACCCAGACCCAGCGCCATGGCAGCCATGGGCCAGCCGCTGTTGGGGGACGGTGTGAGGCGGGATTCCAATGCCAGTTGTCGCCACACGCGCCACGGCCCCCACAAAGCCAGTAGCAAGGCGGTGATTCGGGCGGGCACCCAGGACAACACATCGTCCGCCCGCGCCGCCCATTTGCCCGCCCAGGTCCAGTCGCGGCCCTGGCGCTCGCCCCGGTAGCCCCACATCGCATCGGCGGTGTTGGCGAAGCGGTACAGCGCCGCGCCCGGCAGGCCGGCGATCAGGAACCAGAACAGTGGCGCCACCACCGAGTCGTTCAGATTCTCGGCCAGCGATTCGATGGCGCTTTCGCGCACCTGGGCCACGGTCAGCGCTGTCACGTCGCGGCTCACCAACCAGGCCAGACGTGCCCGGCCTGCGTCAAGCGATGTGGCCAGGGCCGTCTCCACCGCCCGCACCTCGTCACGCAGCAGCTGCCAGGCGAGCAGGGGCTTGAGCAGCAAGCCCAACAGCAGGGCTTGCCACAGGGGCGGCGCCTCACGCACCAGCATCACAAAACCCGCTGCAAGCACCACCACCAGCGTGGCACCGAGCGCCCAGGCCAGCGCGCCGAGCAGGAACACCCGCCAGGGCCGGTGGGTTTGGCCTGTTGTGGGCGCAACACGTGCGCCTGTGCAGCCCAGGTAACGGCCCATGGCCACCACCGGGTGCCAGCGTGCGGGCGGTTCGCCGAACAGGCGGTCCACCGCCAGGGCAACGAGGATGGCCAGGGCGGTGGCTGTCATCAGTCCTCGATGCCGCGTTGCGCCGGTATGCCCGCCTTGAAGGCGTGTTTCACCAGCGTCATCTCGGTCACGGTGTCGGCCAGTTCGATGATTTCGGGCGGGCAGCGGCGGCCGGTGATGACCACATGCACATGGCGCGGGCGCTGGCGCAGGGTGTCGAGCACGTTGTCCAGTGGCAGCCAGCCGTAGATCAGTGGGTAGGTCAGTTCGTCTAGCGTGACCATGAAGCACTCGCCACCGAGAATGGCCTCGCGCGCCTTCAGCCACCCGTCGCGCGCCAGTTGGGCGGAGTGCTCCAGATCCTGGCTTTTCCAGCTGAAGCCGTCGCCCAGCCCTTCGATGCGCAAGCCCAACTGTTCGAACATGCGGTGCTCGCCAAAACGGGCAGAAGGCACCTTCATGAACTGGAAGATGCGCACCTGCTTGTTGTGCACGTGGGTGCGGCCAAATGCGCGCAGCGCCAGTCCGAACGCGGCCGTGCTTTTGCCCTTGCCATCGCCGGTGTGCACGATGACGAGGCCTCGGCGTTCGCCCTCGGGCTTGTCGTAGCGTTTTTCGGTGGGCGGTGATTCGAGTTGCATGGGGTCTCCGGTCAGCGTGGCAGGGCCACCCATCGGTGGTTCAGCGGGTGGATGGCGATGCGGTGGTCGAACACCGCTTCCGAGGCGTGATGGGCTTGTGGTTCGGCACACGGGCCGGCGTAGGCGATGCGTCCGTGTTGCATCACCACCAGGTCGTCGGCCATGAGGGCCAGCGAGATTTCGTGCAGCACGCTGACCACGGTTTTGCCTTCGGCCACCAGGGCGCGCACCAGGGCAATCCAGTCGGCCTGGTGGGGTGGGTCGAGGTTGGCCAACGGCTCGTCCATCAGCATCACCGGGGCATGCACGGCCAGCAGGCGGGCCAGCAGCACCCGCTGGCGCTCACCGCCCGAGAGCGCGCCCAGCGGGCGGGCGCGCCAATCCCAGGCCTGGGTCTGGCGCAAGGCGGCTTCCACGGCGGCGTGGTCGGCGGCGCTGGGCGGTGCCAGCCAGGCCTGGTGCGGCAGCCGGCCGAGCAGGGCGACGTCGTAGACGGTGAGGTCGTCGGCGCTGGCCTCGCCGGCGCCGCTCTGGGCCAGCCAGGCCAGGCGGCGGGCGCGCTCGCGTGCGCCCAGGCCGGCCATCGGCTCGCCCAGCAATGCCACCTGGCCCTGGTGCGGGATGACCTGCGCCAGCGCCTTGAGCAGGGTGGACTTGCCGGCGCCATTGGGCCCGACGATGGCGGTCCAGGCGCCGGCGCGCAGCGTGAGGTTGAGGCCGGACAGCACCTGGCGGCGCGAGGGGCCGCTGCCGAGCGAGACGCTCAGCTCCGTGGCTTGAAGGGCGGGCGGGGTGTGCATCAGATCAGCCGGCGCGGCGGTGCATCAGCCACAGCAGGTAGCTGCCACCTAGGATGGATGTCACCACTCCCACCGGGAGTTCCTGCGGAGCCAGCAGACCGCGCGCGAGCAGGTCGGCGGCCATCAGCAGTACCGTTCCCATGAGGGTGGCCAGCGGTAACAGCCAGGCGTGGGTGGTCTTGACGGCACCGCGCACGAGGTGCGGCGCGGCCAAGCCGACGAAGGCGATCAGCCCTGCCTGAGCCACGGCGGTGCCGGTGGCCAATGCCATGAGGGCGACGAGCGCCACGCGCAGCGGCCGCAGCGGCAGCCCCAGGCTCTGGGCAGTGGCCTCCCCCAGTGCCAGACCATCCAGCACCCGCGAAAAGGCCCAGGCCAGCAGCACGCCGGGCAGGGTCACGGCCGCCATCAGCGCACACGCCGGCCAACCCAGGTAGCCGGTGGACCCCAGCAGGAAGGCTTGCATGGCTTGCAAGACCTCGGGCACAGCCAGTGTGATGAGCGAGGTGAGTGCACCCAACACCACGCCCACCACCACCCCCGCCAGCAGCAGGCGCAGGGTGTGCGCCACGCCACGAGCCAGCACCAGTGTGAGGGCGACGGCGGCCATGGCGCCCACAAAAGCGGCACCCGTGAGGCCCAGGCGCAGCAGCCACGGCGCAGCCACAGATGTGGTGCCCAACAGGGCCAGGCACAAGGCCACCCCGAGCGAGGCGCCCGAGGCGCTGCCCATCAAAAAGGGGTCGGCCAGCGGGTTGCGGAACAGGCCTTGAGCGATCGCGCCGGCCAGGCCCAGCAACGCGCCGGTGAGGCCCGCGCCCAACGTGCGCGGTGCGCGTATCTCCCACACGATGGTGGCGGCCGTGGGGTCGGCCATCAAGCCGCGCAAGCTCTCCAGGCCGGTGCTGCCCACGCCCAGGCCCAGCAAGGCCAGCACACCAACGCACAACAGCAAGCCCACGGCCAGCGCCAGTGGGCGCAAGTGGGCGGGGCGGGGCAGCCGCACACCGATGGCAGCGGTGCTCATGGCGCTTTCTCCTGCAGGCATCGCGCCATGAGCCGCGCGGCTTCGGCCATGCGGGGGCCGGGGCGCACCAGCACGTCGGACTCGTCATTGGGAAAGATGCACAGCCGCCGTTCGCGCACCGCACGCACAGTGTGCCAACCTGGGCGTGCGGTCATGCCGTCGGCGTTGCGTGCGCCCACCATGATGAGGTCGGGGTTGGCGCGCACCACGAACTCGGGGTTCAGCTTGGGGAAGGGCCCGAGCGCGGCCGGCACGATGTTGGCCACGCCCAGGCGCGTCAGGGTTTCGCCGATGAAGGACGAGGTGCCCGCCGCGTAGGGCGCGCGGTTGACCTCAAAGTACACCCGCGTGCGCCGCACGTGTGGCGGCAGCGACTGCGCCGCCGCCGACACCGCTGCATCGATGTGGCGCCAGACGGTGGCTGCGGCTTGCGCATCAAGGCCGGCCACCGCCGCCACCTTGCCCAGCACACGCTGCACATCGGCGTGGGTTTTGGGTTCCAGCGCCACCACCTTGAGGCCCAGCGCTTCGAGCCGGGCGATGGCACGCGAGGATTGGGCCAGCATCACCACGTCCGGCCTGAGCGCCACGATGGCCTCGATGTTCGGGTCCAGCCCGCCGCCCACACGCGGCAGCGCCGCAATCTGCGCCGGCCAGTTGGAATAGCGGTCCACCGCCACCAGCTTGTGACACTGGCCCAGCTCGCACAGGCTTTCGGTCAGCGAGGGCAGCAGC
>DASUIK010000416.1:0-3134 GCA_036279795.1 Burkholderiaceae bacterium
TGCAGCGTTTTGCCGAGAAGGCCGGCATCGGCATGCCTGAAGTGGCCATCTACGACGGCGAACCCAATGCCTTCGCCACGGGCGCATTCAAAAACTCGGCCCTGGTGGCCGTGTCCACCGGCTTGCTGCAGAACATGACGCGCGAAGAGGTCGAGGCCGTGATCGGCCACGAGGTGGCGCACGTGGCCAATGGCGACATGGTCACCATGACCCTGATCCAAGGCGTGATGAACACCTTTGTGGTCTTCCTCAGCCGCGTGATTGGCTACGCGGTGGACAGTTTCCTGCGCAAAGGCGACAGCCAAAATTCTGGACCTGGCATCGGCTACATGGTCACCACGGTGGTGCTGGACATTCTGCTGGGCTTTGTGGCCGCCATCATCGTGGCCTGGTTCAGCCGCCAGCGCGAATTCCGCGCCGACGCCGGTGCCGCGCAGCTGATGGGTCGCAAGCAGCCCATGATCAACGCGCTGGCCCGCCTGGGTGGCATGGTGCCTGGCGAGCTGCCCAAGACCATGCAGGCCATGGGCATTGCCGGCGGCCTGGGCAAGCTGTTCTCCACCCACCCGCCCATGGAAGAGCGCATCGCCCGGCTGCAACAGGCCCAGTGATACCCGGGCCTGCTTGGCCCTCTCTTGCGCCCACAAAATACCAGCCCTTTGGCTGGTTTTTTGCGTCCTAAGCTGGGCTGTTTCAGGGGTTGTCGCCGGGTTGGCGCAGATCGCCGGGGTGGGGGGCGCGCGATGACGGTGGCCGGGGTGCGGGCCGACCGATGGCCGCCGGGTTGTCGCGCCGGTCGTCGCGGCCAGCCTGCGGACGGTCGTCACGCCGGTCGTCTCTGCGGTCACCGCGGCGGTCATCGCGCCTGTCGTCGCGTCGATCGTCCCTGTCGCGGTCGGGTCGGGGTCGGTAGACCGGCGGTGTGTAGTACACCCGCGGCGGTGGGGCGTAGTAGTAATCGGGCGAAACGATGATGCGCGTGACCGGCGGAGGCACGTATTGCGGCGCCGTGTACTGGGGCACGTACTGCGGCGGGTAGGGTGCGGTGTAGGGCTGCACGTACTGCGGCGCGTAACTGGGCGCGGGTTCGGGCAGCGCGCCCACCGGGTTGAGCTGCAGCTCAACAAAGGCACCTGGGTCTTCTGCCAGGCGCACGCTGTACTGGCGGCCGGCGTACTCGTACACCACGTCATAGGCAGCAGCACGGTTTTCGTACACCGTCTGTGTGCTGCATTGGCGCACCACGCGGGTCTGGGTCTGGCCGCCGCCTTCGATTTTGTTGCCCAGCATGGCGCCGCCAATGATGCCGATGGCGGTGGCCGCGGCGCGCCCGCCACCGTCGCCAATGGCGTTGCCAGCGGCACCGCCCGCGATACCTCCCAGCAGCGCGCCGGCCCCTGTGCTGGGGCTGGATTCGGTGATGGCGCGGTCGGAGCAAACCTCGCGCGGGATGGCAACGGTTTGCATCACCGGTGTGCTGCTGATCACGCGTCCGCGTTCCTGGGCGTGACCCGCCAGCGGAGCGAGCAGCGCCAGCGCCATGGCGGCGGACAGCGGGGTGATGGTGGTGTTCATGGGATGGCCTCTTCTGCAAGGATGCTCGGAGTGTGCGCCCGGCATGTCAAGCCACTGTGAAGTCTGCGTCAAGCGGTGTGTAACGGCTCCGTCGCCCGCAGGGCCAGCGCTTCGGCCACCTTGATGCCGTCTACACCCGCCGAGAGAATGCCGCCAGCGTAGCCTGCGCCTTCGCCTGCCGGGTACAGGCCGCGCACATTCGTGCTTT
The DNA here is from genome assembly GCA_036279795.1 of Burkholderiaceae bacterium. Classification (GTDB taxonomy): domain Bacteria; phylum Pseudomonadota; class Gammaproteobacteria; order Burkholderiales; family Burkholderiaceae_C; genus Hydrogenophaga. The sequence continues at coordinate 1,784 of DASUIK010000416.1, forward strand.
GTAAGTCGTCCCCACGCGGGATGCGCACCGGTGCCGAGGTGCGGGTTTCCACCCCGGTCAACACGGCGTCATGACGGTCAAAGCCCGGGATTTTTTTGCCGAAGGCCGGGAACGCCTCGCGCATGGCTTCGATGGCGTAGGCGGGCAGGGCGCTGTGCAGGCTGCCCAGTGTGACGCCGGGTTTGTAGGACGGCTCGACCTCGCCCAGCTGCTGCGAATCGCGCCCTGCCACGAAGTCGCCCACCAGTTGGCCGGGCGCGTTGTAGTTGCCGCCGCCCAGCACGTAGGCGTGTGATTCGAGCGCGCGTTGCAGCGCGATGCCGGCCAGTGGTCCGCCAGGGAAATCGCGCTCGGGATCGATGCCCACCACGATGCCCGCATTGGCGTTGCGTTCGTTGCGCGAGTACTGGCTCATGCCGTTGGTGACCACGCGCTCGGGTTCCGACGTGGCGGCCACCACGGTGCCGCCCGGGCACATGCAAAAGCTGTAGACCGCGCGCCCGTTGGCGGCGTGGTGGACCAGGCGGTATTCGGCCGCGCCCAGCAGCGGGTGACCGGCATGGCGGCCCCAGCGGGCGCGGTCGATCACGCCCTGCGGGTGCTCGACCCGGAAGCCGATGGAGAAGGGTTTGGCCGCTATGTCCACCCCGCGCGCATGCAACATTTCGAAGGTGTCGCGCGAGCTGTGGCCCAGGGCCAGCACCGCGTGGTCGCAGCGCAGTTCCTGCGTCTGGCCGCTGGCCAGGTCGCGCACCACCAGGCCACGCAGGGCGCCGTTTTCAATCTGCAGGTCGCTCACGTGCTGCTCGAAACGGATCTCGCCGCCCAGCCGCACGATCTCGTCGCGCATGTGCTCCACCACCTTCACCAGCTTGAACGTGCCGATGTGGGGGTGGGCTTCATAAAGAATTTCCACTGGCGCACCCGCGTTGACGAACTCCTGCATGACCTTGCGGCCCAGGAAGCGGGGGTCCTTGATCTGGCTGTAGAGCTTGCCGTCGGAGAACAGGCCCGCGCCGCCTTCGCCAAACTGCACGTTGCTCTCAGGCGTGAGCACCCGTTTGCGCCACAGGCCCCAGGTGTCCTTGGTGCGCTGGCGCACGCTGCGGCCACGCTCCAGCACGATGGGTTTGAAGCCCATCTGCGCCAGGGTCAGCGCGGCAAAAATCCCACACGGACCAAACCCCACCACCACCGGGCGCAAGGCCAGCGTGGCCGGCGCGTGTGCGGGGGGCACCCAGCCCATGTCGGGCGTGGCGGTGATGTGCGGGTGCCCGGCATGGCGTGCCAGCAGCGCGGGTTCGGCCGCTGGGTCGGTGAGCGTGAGGTCCACGATGTAGACCGCCAGCAG
>DASUIK010000417.1:0-9138 GCA_036279795.1 Burkholderiaceae bacterium
CCATCGTTCAAGTCGCCCATCAGGATCAGGGGGGTGTGCGTGCGGTGGAGCAGCTCGACCACCTTGAGACGCAAGGCCAGCGACTCGGCCGCACGCATCAGGAGCGAGCGCACGCTGGCCACGGCCGCCACGTTGGGGTCGTCGGGGTCTTCCAGCGGGCGGCCTTGGTCGTCCTGCAAAAACTTGGGCCGTTTGGATTTGAGGTGGGCCGTCAACACGTGCACACGCTGGCCGTGTTTCATCTCCAGCGTGGCCAGCAGCGGGGGGCGCTCAAAGCGGGCGTGGCGGCCCAGGCCGGGCACGTCCAGCGCGGCCCGCGCGGGGAAGTCGGTGATGGAGGTCACGGACTCGACCTTGAGCCGCGTGGCCAGGCCCACACGGGGGGTGCCCTGGGCGCCGTGCTGGCCGGGGCCGTTCTCGGCGCCCGGCACGCTCACATGGGTGTAGCGCAGGCCACTGCGGGCGATGGCGCCGCGCAAGGCCACCTCGTCCCACACCTCCTGCACGGCCAACACGTCGGCGTTCAGCGCCTTGAAACGATCACCCAGCCAGTCCAGCTTGCGGCCGTGTTCGGCCTCGCTGTAGGGGTCTTGGCCGGCATAAAACGCACGGCCCGGCTGGGCCAGGTTGAGCACGTTGCAACTTGCCACGGTGAGCGTGGCCCAGCGTGGGGTGCCATTGGGATCGGTGGGCTGAGGCATGGGCGCAATGTAGCGCGGCGCGTCGACACCTCCGAAGACGTCCATGAAAAAAGCGCCCGAAGGCGCTTTGTTTCTTGCTCAGTGGCTGCTCACTTGATGTGACCAAAACGGGTGCGCAGCGGATCGATGCCACCCTGACCGCCGCCACCCGAGCGACCACCACCGCCGCCAGGACGGCCACCACCACCACCGGGGCGGCCACGGCCACGGCCGCGTTCGCCCAGGGCGTCGATGCCGGTGCGCAGCGGGTCGGGCTGGCCACCGTTGCCACCACCGTGGGCACGGCCTTCGCCGGCATGGCGGCGCGGCTGCTGGTCGCCACGCGGACCACGCGGCGGCTGACCGTCAAAACGTGGGCCACGCGGGCCTTGGCCGTCAGGGCGCGGACCACGCGGCGGCTGGTCGCCACGGGCCTCGGCACGTGGGCCGTCGTTGCGGTTGCCTTGTGCGGGGCGGCCACGGCCACCCCCGTTGCCACCACGGCCACCGCCGGCGTTGCCACCTTCGTTGGCTTTCTTTTCGCGCACGCGCTGCAGCATCTCGGTGCGAGCGGCCTTGGCGGCGGCGGCCATCACCTCGCGGCTCGGCGGCTTGCCGGCGCCACCCCAGATGGTTTGGCGGCCCATGGCGATGGGCTCGGCCTTCTCGCCTTCTTCGGGCATGAACTCTTCAAAGACCTGCACCGGGATCTGTTGCTTGGTGAACTTCTCAATCGCCATCATGAAACCTTCTTCGTCCAGGCTCACGAGGTTGACCGCTTCACCGCTGTTGCCGGCGCGGCCGGTGCGGCCAATGCGGTGCACGTAGTCTTCGCAGACGTTGGGGATTTCGTAGTTGACGACGTGCGGCAGCTCATCGATGTCGATACCACGGGCTGCGATGTCGGTGGCCACCAGGGCGCGCAGCTCGCCGCTCTTGAACTCGGCCAGCGCCTGGGTGCGGGCACCCTGGCTCTTGTTGCCATGCAAGGCCATGGCCTTGATGCCGTTTTTGGTGAGGAACTCGGCGACGTTGTTGGCGCCGAACTTGGTGCGGGTGAACACCAGCACCTGGCTCCAGTTGTGGGTGTTGATGATGTGCGCCAGCAGCGCTTTTTTCTTGCCCCGACCCACCGGGTGGATGACCTGGGTGATGCGCTGCACCGTGGTGTTGCGCGGGGTCACCTGGATGTGTTGCGGGTCTTTGAGCAGGTTGCTGGCCAGGTCGCGGATCTCGTCGCTGAAGGTGGCCGAGAACAGCAGGCTCTGCTTGTCACTGGGCACCAGGGCGAGGATTTTCTTCACGTCGTGGATGAAGCCCATGTCCAGCATGCGGTCGGCTTCGTCCAGCACCAGGATTTCCACGGTGGACAGGTCCAGGAAACCCTGGCCTTGCAGGTCGAGCAGGCGGCCCGGCGTGGCCACCAGGATGTCCACGCCACGTTTCATGGCGTTGATCTGCGGGTTCATGCCCACGCCACCGAAGACGACGGTGGAGGTCAGCGAAAGGTTTTTGCCGTAGACGCGCACCGATTCCTCGACCTGGGCGGCGAGTTCGCGGGTGGGGGTCAGCACCAGGGCGCGGATGCCCACGCCGCCGAAGCGGTTTTTGGCTTTGGCGCCGCTGCTGAGGCGTTGCAGCAGGGGCAGGGTGAAGGCGGCGGTTTTGCCGGTGCCGGTCTGGGCGCCAGCAAGCAGGTCGTGGCCGGCGAGCACAGCGGGGATGGCCTGTGCCTGAATGGGGGTGGGGGTTTCATAGCCTTGCTCGCGCACGGCTTCAAGAATGGCCGGGGCCAGGTTCAGTTCGTCAAAGTTCATTTAAGAGGCGCCCATCCAGGGCGCTGGGTCATCCGCCACATCAGGTGCCACCGGGTGGTGCCTGTTCAGTCGGGGGCAGATGGATTCAGGGTCTGGCGCCAACACGCGAGCGGTTTGGGCTGGTGGTGCGCGCCCCGGCAGGGTGCCGGTGCCGGCCCAACTGATTTGGCCGACAGCACGTATTGTCTCACAAGCGAGCGTTGGGGTGGCCCTGCGATAATCCAAGGTTGATTGCCGCGCTCCTTGCGGCGCATTGTTTGCAGAACACCATGGCCCAATACGTATTTTCGATGAACCGTGTCTCCAAGACCGTGCCGCCCAAGCGGCAGATCTTGAAAGACATCTCGTTGTCCTTCTTCCCCGGCGCCAAGATCGGCGTGCTGGGCCTGAACGGCTCGGGCAAGTCCACCCTGCTCAAGATCATGGCCGGTGTGGACAAGGAGATCGAGGGCGAGGCCATCCCCATGCCCGGCATCCAGATCGGCTACCTGCCGCAGGAGCCCCAGCTGGACCCCGAGCAGACCGTGCGCCAGGCGGTGGAAGAAGGTATTGGCGGCGCCCTCAAGGCCAAGGCCCGCCTGGAAGAGGTGTACGCCGCCTACGCCGAGGAAGACGCCGACTTCGACGCCCTGGCCGCCGAACAGGCCGAGCTGGAAGCCATCATCGCAGCCTCGGGCTCCGAGAACTCCGACCTGCAGCTGGAGCTGGCGGCCGACGCGCTGAACCTGCCGCCCTGGGACGCCATCATCAAGAACCTGTCGGGTGGTGAAAAACGCCGCGTGGCCCTGTGCCGCCTGCTGCTGAGCAAGCCCGACATGCTGCTGCTGGACGAACCCACCAACCACTTGGACGCCGAAAGCGTGAACTGGCTGGAGCAGTTCCTGCAGCGTTTCCCCGGCACCGTGGTGGCCATCACCCACGACCGCTACTTCCTGGACAACGCGGCCGAGTGGATCCTCGAACTCGACCGTGGGCACGGCATTCCCTGGAAGGGCAACTACTCCGAGTGGCTGGACCAGAAGGGCAAGCGCCTGGACCAGGAACAGAAGTCCGAGGACGCCCACCGCAAGGCCATGAAGGAAGAGTTGGAGTGGGTGCGCAAGAACGCCAAGGGCCGCCAGGCCAAGAGCAAGGCCCGCCTGGCCCGCTTCGAGGAGCTGAGCGACGTCGAATACCAGAAGCGCAACGAGACCAGCGAAATTTTCATCCCGGTGGCCGAACGCCTGGGCGCGCAGGTCATCGAGTTCAACGGCGTCACCAAGTCTTTTGGCGACCGCGTGCTGATCGACAACCTGAGCTTCAAGGTGCCGGCCGGTGCCATCGTTGGCATCATTGGCCCCAACGGCGCCGGCAAGTCCACGCTGTTCCGCATGATCCAGGGTGTCGAGAAACCCGACAGCGGTGACATCACCATCGGCCAGACCGCCAAGCTGGCGTTTGTGGACCAAAGCCGCGAATCGCTGGAGGGCGACAAGACCGTGTGGGAAGACGTCTCTGGCGGGCTGGACAACATCACCGTGGGCAAATTTGTCATGCCCAGCCGCGCTTACATCGGCCGCTTCAACTTCAAGGGCAACGACCAGCAAAAGCTGGTCAAGAACCTCTCGGGTGGTGAGCGCGGCCGCCTGCACTTGGCCAAGACCCTGGCCCAGGGTGGCAACGTGCTGATGCTGGACGAACCTTCCAACGACCTGGACGTCGAAACCCTGCGCGCGCTGGAAGAGGCGCTGCTCGAGTTCGCCGGCTCGGCCATGGTGATCTCCCACGACCGCTGGTTCCTCGACCGCATCTGCACCCACATCCTGGCGTACGAAGGCGACAGCCAGTGGTACTTCTACGACGGCAACTTCACCGAGTACGAAGCAGACAAGAAGCGGCGCCTGGGCGAAGAAGGCGCGCGTCCCAAGCGCGCCCGTTTCAAATCCTTGAAATAAGACGCCCCCCGCGCCGCGCCTGGCGGCGCGTCACCCCCCACAGGGGGGCGATGCCTACGGGCCGGCGGAGCCGGACCCGTGGCATCCCCGACCAAGACCTTACGCTCCGGACATTTTTCATGGAACTTAGTGACGACACCGTGCTTGCCGACACGCGCCGCTGGATCGAGAAGGCGGTGATCGGGCTCAACCTGTGCCCGTTCGCCAAGTCGGTGTACGTGAAGAATCAGGTGCGCATCGTGGTGAGCCACGCGCGGCACCTGGATGCCTTTCTGGACGAGCTGGACCGCGAGTTGCTGCTGCTGCGCGACACGCCGGCCGAAGAGATCGACACCGCCTTGTTGGTCCACCCCACCTTGTTCCCCGACTTTGAGGTCTTCAACGACTTCCTCAACGTGGTCGATGACGTGGTGGCCGAACACGAACTGGAAGGCGTCATCCAGGTGGCGCCGTTTCACCCGGCGTTCCAGTTCGAGGGCACCACGCTCGACGACGTGACCAACAACACCAACCGCGCGCCTTACCCCACCCTGCACCTGCTGCGAGAAGACAGCGTGGAGCGCGCCGCCGAATCGGGCGACGACGCCGACACCATCGTGGAGCGCAACCAGCAGCGCCTGCGTGAGTTAGGCGCGGCGGGCTGGCAGGCCCTGATGAAGCCGGAACGCGGCGACTGATGGCTCGCAGCGCAGCCCTTCGTCGGATGGCAAAGAGTTTGTGATATGTGTGCTGGCTCAAATTTAACTTTTGGCTTAAAATTGCTAAAACGCTCAAAACTGATTTGAGTATCTTTGTCAATGCCGAGGTTGATTCGTGAACAATCCAAGCCTGGTGCGGGCTGACGTGGCCTCCGCCTCTAATTACTACACCACCATCGAAGTGGCGAAGATGCTGGGCATGGCAGTGCGCTCGGTTCAGCTCATGGTGGACCGGGGCGATTTGCAAGCCTGGAAAACGCCCGGTGGGCACCGCCGCATCTCGCGTGAATCGCTGGAGCGCTGGCTGCAAGGCAGCCGCAGCGGCGTGCGCGCCGAAGCGGCTGGGCGTCAGGAGGGCGAACCCGGTGCCGGCCGCGAAAGCAGCCGCCGCCTGCGTTTGGGGCAACGCCCGCCCCGCCTGCTGCTCATCGAGGATTCGACCCATTTCCAGAACCTGGTGGCCCTGCTGCTCAAGCAGAAGTTTCCGGGCCTGGAGGTGCATGTGGCCAGCGATGGCATCACCGGTCTGGCGTCCTTTGGGCAACTGCAGCCCGACCTTTTGGTGGTGGACATCATGCTGCCCGGCATCGACGGTGCCAACCTCATCACCGGCCTGCGCTCGCACGCCTTGTTCGGCCACTGCAAGCTGATCGTGCTCACCGCGCTCGATGAAGCACAGCGGGCGCCCTACGCCTTTGCGCTGGACCAGGTGCCTGTGGTGCACAAGCCGCGCCTGGTGAACGACCTGCCACCGCTGATTGAGTCCTTGCTGGGCGCGCGTGTGGCGGCGGCCGCCCAGTTGGGCCGCACGGACGAGGCCTGAGTCAAAAGCTCAGGCCACCGGGGAAGACCCACAGCAGCCCTGCGGTCATCGTGACGTAACGCAGGAACTTTCCCACCGCCATGTAGGCCAAACAGGGCCAAAAAGGCATCTTGAGCCAGCCGGCCACCGCGCACAGCGGGTCACCCACGGCTGGCAACCAGCTCAACAGGCAGGCCTTGGGGCCAAAACGCTCCAGCCAGCGCAGCGCCTGCATCTCGGTGGCTTTGCCGCGCGCCCGGTCCACCGCGCGGTGGGCGCCGACCCCCATGGCCCAGCTGATGGCGCCACCCAGCGTGTTGCCGGCCGTGGCCACCAACACGGCGGGCCAGAACAGCGATGGGTTGAGTTTGACCAGGCCAAACACCACCGGCTCCGAACCCATGGGCAGCAGCGTGGCCGACAAGGTGGCCACCACAAACACCGTGCTGAGCCCGTACTGGGGCAGACTGAGGGCGGCCAGCAGGCCGTGCAACCACGCTTCCATGCGGGCCAGTATAGGGTTTCCGCTGGGCGGGATTTCAGTCCCTGAAACGCCGAAGGGCTACAATTCGTGCACAAATTTTCAGCACTCAACCCTGGCTGCCTCGCGCATCAGGGTTGTTTTTTTCGCCCATGCACATCGGCCCCTACGCCCTCCCGAACCATCTGTTTGTTGCCCCCATGGCCGGGGTGACGGACCGGCCGTTCCGGCGTCTGTGCAAACAGCTGGGCGCCGGCTACGCGGTGAGCGAGATGGTCACCTCGCGGCCCGACCTGCAGAACAGCCTCAAGACCTCACGCCGCGCCAACCACGAGGGAGAGCAGGCGCCCATCGCGGTGCAGATCGCCGGCACCGACGCCGAAATGATGGCCGACGCCGCCCGCTACAACATGGACCGGGGCGCCCAGATCATCGACATCAACATGGGCTGCCCTGCCAAGAAGGTGTGCAACAAATGGGCCGGCTCGGCCCTGATGCAGGACGAAGCCCTGGCCCTGCAGATCGTCGAGGCGGTGGTGGCCGCGTGCGCGCCGAAGGGCGTGCCTGTGACGCTCAAGATGCGCACCGGCTGGTGCCAGGCGGCCAAGAACGCGCCGTTGCTGGCGCGTGCGGCCGAAAGCGCCGGCATTGCCATGCTGACCGTGCATGGCCGCACGCGCGAGCAGGGCTACAAGGGCGTGGCCGAACACGACACCGTGGCCCACATCAAGAGCTTGTTGCGCATCCCGGTGGTGGCCAATGGCGACATCGATTCGCCCGAGAAAGCGCGTGACGTGCTGGCCCACACCGGGGCCGACGCCATCATGATCGGCCGTGCCGCCCAGGGCCGGCCCTGGTTGTTCCGCGAGATCGCCCACTTCCTGGCCACCGGCGAGCACCTGCCGCCGCCCACCGCAGACGAACTGCAAGGCTGGCTGCTGGAACACCTGGAAGACCACTACGCCCTCTACGGCGAATACACCGGCGTGCGCACCGCGCGCAAGCACCTGGGCTGGTACGCCCGCTCGCTGCCCGGCGGCGAGGTGGCCACTGCGGCCCTGCGCGAGCGCATCAACGCCATCGAAAGCTGCGAAGCCCAATTGCGCTGCGTGCGCGAGCACTTCGCCCAACAACAAGAATGGAAATTGGCTGCATGACCTCCCCCAACAACAGCCTGCAAGACTGCGTGCGCGCCAGCGTCGCCACCTTTTTCAACGACCTCGACGGCACCGAGCCCGCCAACCTCTACGACATGTTGGTCGCGGCGGTGGAAAAACCGCTGCTGGAGGTGGTGATGGCCCAGGCCCAGAACAACCAGTCGCGCGCGGCCCAGTGGCTGGGCCTGAACCGAAACACCCTGCGCAAGAAGCTGGTCGAGCACCAGCTGATCGACCGCTCCTGATTTTTTGTCCTTTGAGTCATCCCATGAAAGCACTTCTCTCGGTCTCCGACAAAACCGGCGTCCTCGAATTCGCCCAAGGCCTGCACGCGCTGGGCGTGCAGTTGTTGTCCACCGGCGGCACCGCCAAGCTGCTGGCCGATGCGGGCTTGCCTGTGACCGAGGTGGCCGACCATACCGGCTTCCCCGAGATGCTGGACGGCCGCGTCAAAACCCTGCACCCCAAGATCCACGGTGGCCTGCTGGCCCGCCGCGACCTGCCGGCCCACATGGCGTCGCTCAAGGAACACGGTATCGACACCATCGACCTGCTGGTGGTCAATCTCTACCCTTTCGAATCCACGGTGGCCAAGCCCGGCTGCACGCTGGAAGACGCGATCGAGAACATCGACATCGGCGGCCCGGCCATGGTGCGCAGCGCCGCCAAGAACTGGCAGGACGTGGCCGTGTTGACCGACGCCGCGCAGTACGTCGGCGTGCTGGCCGAGTTGCAGGCCGGAGGCATCAGCAAAAAGACCAAGTTCGCCCTGTCGGTGGCCGCCTTCAACCGCATCGCCAACTACGACGCGGCCATCAGCAACTACCTGTCTGCCATCAACGAGGACGGCAGCCACGCCGCCTTCTCGGCCCAGTCCAACAGCAACATGGTCAAGCTGCAGGACCTGCGCTACGGCGAGAACCCGCACCAGAGCGCCGCTTTCTACCGCGACCTCTATCCCGCGCCCGGCTCACTGGTGAGCGCCAAGCAGTTGCAGGGCAAGGAGCTGAGCTACAACAACATTGCCGATGCTGACGCCGCCTGGGAGTGCGTCAAGAGCTTCGACGTGCCCGCCTGTGTGATCGTGAAGCACGCCAACCCCTGTGGCGTGGCCATCGGTACGAACAGTGCAGAGGCCTACGCCAAGGCCTTCCAGACCGACCCCACCAGCGCCTTCGGTGGCATCATCGCCTTCAACACGCCGGTGGACGGCGCCACCGCGCAGGCCGTGAGCAAGCAGTTTGTCGAGGTTCTGATGGCCCCGGCCTTCACGCCTGAGGCGCTGGCCGTGTTCCAGAGCAAGGTGAATGTGCGTGTGCTCGAAATTTCGCTGGCCGGCGTCAAGCGCGATGGCAAGACCGCGTGGGAGCGTGGCCAGAATTCACACGACGTCAAGCGCGTGGGTTCGGGCTTGCTGATCCAGACGGCCGACAACCACGAGCTGCAGCGCAGCGACCTCAAGGTCGTCACAAAAATCGCCCCGACCGAGCAGCAATTGGACGACCTGCTGTTTGCCTGGAAGGTGGCCAAGTTCGTCAAGAGCAACGCGATTGTGTTCTGCAAGGACGG
>DASUIK010000418.1:0-2009 GCA_036279795.1 Burkholderiaceae bacterium
GGCGACAGGCCAATGAAACGCGTGGCATGCACGTCGAGCTGGGTCATCTCCTTGTGGACCGAGCGCTCGCGGGCGGGGTCGTAGAGGGCGCGAAGTTGGGCCAGGGTGTCGATCATCATGGGCGGCGCTGTCATGGGTTGGACATGCGCGGCATGATGGCAGATTCCGTTGTGCCAGCTTGCGTCTATATTTGCCACATGCCCTGTCCACTGTTTGCCGGCCCCACGCCGCCATGAGCCACGCCGTTGCCCGCCTGCGTGCACAGCGCCTGGCCGCCAGCTCCAAGCCCTTCGTCACCCGAGGCTCCGGCAGCACCCGGTGCGAGACCTGCCGCCTCAAGCTCAGCCACTGCGTGTGTGCCCTGCGGCCGACGCCTGCGGTGCGGGCGGGCGTCTGCCTGATCATGGCGGATATCGAGCCGCTCAAGCCCAGCAACACCGGTTGGCTGATCGCCGATCTGGTGCCCGACACCTGGGCTTTTGGCTGGTCGCGCGTGGCGGTCGACCCGGCCTTGACGGCGCTGTTGGCTGATCCTCAATGGCAGCCCTACGTGGTGTTTCCGGGCGAATACGTGGCGCCCGAGCGGGTGGTCACCGCGTTGCCCGCAGCGGCGCACCACACCAGCAAACGCCCGCTGTTCGTGTTGCTCGACGGCACTTGGTCGGAAGCGCGCAAGATGTTCCGCCGCAGCCCCTACCTTGATCACCTGCCTGTGCTCAGCTTGCAGCCCGGGCATGACTCGACCTACCGCCTGCGCCGCTCCGCGCACGCACAGCATTTCTGCACCGCCGAGGTGGCCGCACAGTGCCTTGCGCTGGCCCACGAGCCACTGGCCGCGGACACCTTGAACGCCTACTTCGACGTGTTCAGCACCCACTACCTCAGCGCCAAGCGCAACCTCCGGCTGGCGCTGGACACCGAGGCGCACGCCCGTTTGGCCACTTTGACCGCGCAGGCGCTGGAGCCCGCAGGCGTGCCCGCATGACGGCCCTCCACGCCTACCCGATCGGCACCCCTGGCCAGCCCTGGGGGCTGGCTGAAGTCAACGCCTGGCGCGCGCGTCAGGTGCGTCACAGATCGTATGCCGACGACGTTCTTGCGGTGCTGGACACCTGGCGCGAGCGCTTTGAGGTGATCGCTTACGGCGAGGTGGCTCACGGCGACGAGCGCTTCCCATTGCAGGCCATACGCCCCGCGCCGTGGGTGCCCGGTCTGCCCGCCGTGTTGGTGACCGGCGGTGTGCATGGCTACGAAACCAGCGGCGTGTTGGGTGCCCTGCGTTTGACCGACCAGCACGCCCAAGCCTGGGCCGGTCGGGTCAACCTGCTCATCGTGCCGTGCGTGAGCCCCTGGGCTTACGAGCGCATCCACCGCTGGAACTTCGACGCCATCGACCCCAACCGCCACTTCCGCGCGGGCACGCCCGTGCAGGAGTGTGCGGCCTTGTTGAGCCTGGTGGCACCGCTGCGTGCTCAGTTCGCCGCTCACATCGACCTGCACGAAACCACCGACACCGACGAGTCCGAGTACCGCCCTGCGCTCGCGGCACGCGACGGCAAGGTGTTTGAGCCCGGCCACATCCCCGATGGCTTCTACGTGGTGGACGACACCGAACACCCGCAGCCGGACTTCCAGCAAGCCATCATCGACGCGGTGCGGCCGGTCACCCACATTGCGCCGGCCGATGCGCGCGGCGAAATCATCGGCTCTCCGGTGGTGGCACCCGGCGTCATCCGCTACGCGCTGCGTGAGCTGGGCCTGTGCGCCGGCATCACCGGCGCGCGTTTTGTGAGCACCACCGAGGTCTACCCCGACAGCCCCCACACCAGTCTGGAGGCCTGCATCGCCGCCCAGGTGGCCGCAGTGCGAGCGGCCGTGGGTTTTGTGGCTGCGCAAGGTGCGGCCATGGCCAACACAGCCGCCTGAACCAGATACCCACGCATGTCACTCAACCGGCACCACGCTTTCCGCAAAATCTATCCGCTGCGCGTCTTCGGCATGGGCTTGGG
>DASUIK010000419.1:0-6217 GCA_036279795.1 Burkholderiaceae bacterium
AACTTGGTCCATGAAGAAATCGGGACGGAACAACAAGACCACCGCCACCAGCAGCAACGCGGTTTCCCACAAACGGCTCTTCACGCGGAACCAGTTCATGGTGACCGCAGCGAAGATCAGCGTGGCCAACGTACAGGCCACCACCAGGCGCACCAACTCCGCCCACCCGTGGACATCGATCAGCAACAGCTGCGGGTTGAAAATCCAGATGAAGGGCAGGATGACGGTGCGCAAGGCGTAAATGGAACCCTGGATCCCGGTCTTGATGGCGTCCTCACCCGAAATGGCTGCCGCTGCGAACGTGGCCAGGCCGACCGGTGGCGTGATGTCGCCCATGATCCCGTAATAAAAAACGAAGAGGTGCACGGCAATCAGGGGAATGATGAGGCCGCTCTGCGCGCCAAGCTCCACCACCACCGGCGCCATCAGCGTCGCCACCAGCACGTAGTTGGCGGTGGTGGGCACACCGAGGCCCAGCACCAGGCACACGAAGGCGATGAACAGCAACATCACCATCACGTTGCCCTGCGCCACGAATTCGACGAACTCGGTCATGCGCAGGCCCAGGCCGGTCAAGGTGATGGCACCCACGATCACACCTGCGGTGGCGGTGGCCACGCCAATACCGATCATGTTGCGCGAGCCATCGTTGAAGCCCTGCACCACCGAGGTCCAGCCGTGGGTCCACGCACCAGGCGTGGACTGCCCCCGGAACCATTCGATCAACGGCCGCTGCGTGAGCATGAGCACCACCAGCACCGTCACGGCCCAGAAGGCCGACAACGCAGGCGACATCTCCTCCACCATCAGGCACCAGATGAGCGCCCCGATGGGCATGATGTAGTGCAGGCCAGCCTTGACGGTGGGCCAGGTTTCCAGCGGCTTCGGGTTGTCGATGTCGATGTCATCCGGCAAATCGGGGCAGTTCGCTGCCTGTTTGAGGGCATAGACGTACACGCCCAGCAACACCGCTGCAGTGGCGTAGGGTGCTGAGGCACCCAGCGTGGCCTGAATGGCCTGCAGCACGTAGTACAGCGCACAAACCACAGCCACACTGCCCGACAGGCCCAGCCCAATGCGCATCAAGCGCGCCGACCAGGTGCGCTGCACCGCGTTCACGATGGGCTGCATGCCCAGCTTGAGTGCCTCAAGGTGCACGATATAGAGCAGGCCAATGTACGAAAGGGTGGCCGGCAGTATGGCGTGCTTGACGATCTCGGAGTACGAGATGCCCACGTACTCCACCATCAGAAAAGCCGCCGCCCCCATCACCGGCGGCATGATCTGGCCGTTGACAGAACTCATGGTTTCAATGGCGCCTGCGCGCACGCCGCCGTAGCCCGCCTTCTTCATCAGCGGGATGGTGAAGATGCCACCCGACACCACGTTGGACACCGAAGAGCCCGAGATCATGCCGTTGAGCGCGGAAGAGACCACCGCCACCTTGGCCGGACCACCGCGCAGGTGGCCCAGTGCCGCGAAACTCACCTGCATCATGTAGTTGCCGCCACCCGCGCGGTCCAGCAGCGCACCAAACAGCACATAAACAAAGATGGTGCCCGCCGACACCCCCAGTGCGATGCCGTACACGCCTTCGGTGGTCAACCACATGTGCGAGAGCAGGCGGTTGAGCGACGCCCCCTTGTGGGCCAGCACGTCAGGCATCCACGGTCCGAGCAGGCAATACCCCAGGAACACCGCCGCCAGCGCTGCCATGGGCCAGCCCACCGCACGGCGCGTGGCTTCCAGCAACAACACGATGCCCGCCAACGAGACGACGATGTCCGTTGTGGTGGGCTGCCCTGGCCGCGTGGCCAGCTGCGCGTAAAACAGCATCAGGTAGGCGCCCGCGAAGGCCGCAACCAACGCAAAAACCCAATCCACCAGTGGCACGCGGTCGCGCGCGGAGAAGCGGAAGGCAGGCCAGGCCAAAAAGGCCAGGAACAGCGCAAAGGCCAAGTGGATGGCGCGGGCCTCGGTGTCGTTCAAGATGCCAAAACCCAGCGCAAAAGGCAGGGGCGACGCATACCAGAACTGAAACAAGGCCCACAGCAGCGACACCGCAAAAATGAACGCGGCCGTGGCACCCGTGGGTTTGCGCCCGCCGGTGTCGTTGTCGGCCACGAGTTGCTGCAGTGCCTCGGGGGCTTTTTCGATGTCAGTGCTCATCGCGGAACTCTTCAGGAACAGGAAGAAAAAAGGGCGAAGTCACCTTCGCCCTCTCAGCGGCAAATGCGGCTCAAGCGGACCCAGTCCTTACTTGATCCAGCCCTTTTCCTTGTAGTACTTGACGGCTCCTTCGTGCAGGGGCGCGCTCAGGCCATCCTTGATCATGCTTTCAGGCTTGAGATTGGCCAGGGCTGGGTGCAGCTTCTTGAACTCTTCGAAGTTCTCGAACACTGCCTTGACGACGTTGTAGACGGTGTCAGCAGGTGTTTTGGCGGACACCACCACCGTGGCCAGCACGCCGTAGGTGTTGGTGGGCTGGGGGTTGTTGGGATACAGGCCACCCGGGATGGTGACTTTCGCGTAGTAGGGCTTGTCGGCCACCAGCTTGTCCACGGCAGGGCCGGTCAACGACACCAGTTTGGCGCCGCAAGAGGTGGTCGGGTCCTGGATGTTGGCGCTGGGGTGACCGACGCCATAGAAGAAGCCATCGATCTTGCCGTCGCACAGGGCGGGGCCGTGTTCGTCGGCCTTGAGCTCTGAGGCCAAAGAGAAGTCGGCCAGCTTCCAGCCCATGGCACCCAGCATTTCCTCCATGGAGGAACGGGTGCCCGAACCCGGGTTGCCCACGTTGAAACGCTTGCCTTTGAAGTCCTCGAACTTGGTGATGTTGGCTTCCTTGCGGGCCACCACGGTGAAAGGCTCGGGGTGCACCGCAAACGCGGCACGCAAATCGCTCACGGCACCACCGTCCTTGAACTGGTTCAGACCCTTGACGGCGTTGTACTGCACATCGGACTGGGTGAAGCCGAAGTCCAGCTCGCCGGCCTTGATGGTGTTCACGTTGAAAACCGAACCGCCCGTGGATTCGACCGAACAACGGATACCGTGTTTGGCACGGTCTTTGTTGACCAGGCGGCAGATGGCACCACCGGCTGCGTAGTACACACCGGTGACACCGCCTGTGCCGATGGTGACGAACTTCTGCTGTGCCTGCACCGGAGCCGCAGAAAGCAACGCGGCAGCGACGCCCGCAGAGACCGTCGCCGCGGAAAACAACTTCTTCATTCACTTCTCCTGTTGTTTGGGGCGCCAGTTGCACCCCGGGGTTGCCATCAAACCATCGTACAGACGAATGCGCTGGAAGGGCATGGTGAAAGTCCTATGCCCATCCCGTACGCGCCTCATGGCGCCGTGACCGCATCCACCGCTTCGGCCAAACGCTCGACCAACAGGTCGATCTCGGCCTCGGAACAAATGAAGGGCGGCGCCAGCAACACGTGGTCGCCCACTCGGCCATCCACCGTGCCGCCCATCGGATACACCAGCAAGCCCCGTGCCATCGCGTCGGCCTTGAGCCGGGCATGCACCTTGAGCGCGGGATCGAACCACTGTTTGCTCGCGCGATCGGCGACCAGTTCCACACCCCAGAACAGGCCTCGCCCGCGGATGTCGCCCACGTGCGGGTGTGCCCCCAGCTCGGCGCGCAAGCGCTGCTCCAGGTGAGTTCCCAGCACCTTCACCCGGTCCAGCAAGCCATCGCGCACGATCACCTGCTGCACCGCCAGCGCCGCCGCGCAAGCCACCGCATGACCGAGGTAGGTGTGGCCGTGCTGAAACAGGCCACTGCCCCGTCGGAATGCCTCTACCAGCCGCCCCTGCGCCAACACCGCCCCGATGGGCTGGTAACCACCGCCCAAGCCTTTGGCGATGGTGAGCAGATCAGGCGCCACGCCTTCTTGCTCGCAGGCGTGCAAGGTCCCGGTGCGGCCCATGCCACACATCACCTCGTCGAGGATCAGCAGGATGCCGTGGCGGTCGCACAGCTCGCGCACCGCCTTGAAGTAACCGGGCACTGGCGTCAGCACGCCGGCGGTGGCACCGCCCACGGTTTCGGCCACGAACGCGATCACGTTGTCGCCGCCCAACTGCGCGATGGCCTGAGCCAACTCGTCCACCAGACGCTGGCCGTACTGCTCCGGTGTTTCGGTGGCGCGCTGGTCACGGTAGGGATAGCAGGGCGAGACGTGCTTGACGTCGATCAGCAACGGTTTGAACTGCTGACGCCGCCACTCATTGCCCCCCACCGCCAAGGCCCCCAGCGTGTTGCCGTGGTAGCTCTGGCGGCGCGCGATGAAGTGCTGGCGCTGCGGCTGCCCAATCTCAACAAAGTACTGGCGCGCCATCTTCAGCGCCGCCTCCACCGCCTCGGAGCCACCGCTCACAAAATACACATGGCTCATGCCCTCAGGCGCGGAGTCCACCAGGTGGTCGGCCAACTGCTCGGCCACCTCGGTGCTGAAAAAGCTGGTGTGGGCATAGGCCAGGCGATCGATCTGCGCGTGCATGGCGGCCAGCACGTCGGGGTGGGCATGGCCGAGGCAGGACACCGCCGCGCCCCCCGAACCATCCAAGTAGCGCTTTCCGTCGGCCCCCACCAGCCAAGCCCCCTGCCCGCCCGTGGCCAGGGGCAGGCCGTTGCGCAGCTGGCGGTGCAGGATGTGGGTGTCCGCCTGGGTGACGGATGTCGCGGTGCTCATGTGAACTTCTCTTTCAAAGGGCGTTTTTCCCAGTAGGCCTTGTGTGCATGCTGACGGGCCTGTACGTCGGCGAGGCGCCGCACGACCGGCTCACCGCCGCGCGCGGCCACCGCCGCCACCAGGGTTTCGGCCAGCGCCTGCGCGCCGGCCATGGAGTGAAAAAACGAAGGCGATGCCGCGTCGAACAAGAGGCAGTGCCGTGCCAACCGCGCCAACGGCGACAAGGGGTTGTCCGTCAACGCCACCACCGGCACTTGGGCCTCGTGCGCGAGTTGAGCGCACTCCACGGTCTGCCGGGTGTACGGGGCCTGGCTCACCACGACCAGCAGGTCGTCCGGTGTGAGCTGCGCAATCTGGTCCATCAGCGCTCCGCTGGCGTCATTGGCCAGCTGCGTGGCCGGGCGCAACCAATCGCAGGCGTAGCGCAGGTGGTGGGCAATGCCATGGCTGGCGCGCAGGCCCAGAAAACACACCGTGTGGGCCGCGAGCACAGCGTCGGCCGCCGCATTCACCGCATCCACCGGGTTGCGCGTCGCGGTGGACGCCACGTTGCGCAACTACGCCTGCGTCAAAGGCCGCGCCAGATCTTCCGACGCCAGCGGCACCCCCGCGCCCCGCGTCAGCGCCTCGACAACCGGGCGGCGCATCGCTTCGAAATCTGCCAACCCCAAGGCATGGGACAAACGCGACAGCGTGGCCGGCGCGACGCCGGCGGCACGCGCCGAAGCACGCAGCGACTGCAAGCCCAATTCGGCCGGGTGTTCGCGCACCCAGCGCGCCGCACGCTGCAGCTCGGGGCTCAGGGCCTCGAAATGCTGATCAATGCGTTGGGTGAGTGCGAGGTAGGGCATGGCGATTTGGAACAATTATTTCTCATTCTTAATAAAGAAACAAGTGTTTCATATACCACCACCAACGGCAGGTCGTTTTGACAAAATTCCAGCAATGGACGGCCGGGCTGCGCTACATTGCGCCCATCAACAACACCTGCGGGAGCATGTCATGGGTCAAATCATCGGTACTTTGTTTGTGGGCCTGATCGTGGGCTGGATCGCGCGGTTTCTGCTGCCAGGCAAACAGAGCATGGGCCTGATCATGACCTCGCTGCTGGGCGTGGCAGGTTCGTTTGCGGCTTCTTACGCCGGCCAGTTCATGGGCTGGTACGCACCGGGTGCGGCGGCTGGTTGGATCGCATCGGTGGTTGGCGCCATCGTCCTGCTGTTCGTCTACACGCGTGTGGCCGGCAGCAACAGCTGAGCCGCATTCTTACCATGCCCAGCAGCTTGCAACTGGCCGCCGGTGATCCGGCCCTCATGGCCGTGGTGCGCCAGTGCCGGCAACTGCTGCACCGGCGCGCGATGGTGGCCGGCGTGGCCAGCGCGGTGCCCGTGCCAGGACTCGACTGGGCGGTGGATGCCGCCCTGCTCTCGCGACTGATTCCCGCCATCAACGAGCGGTTCGGCCTCACCCCCGAGCAACTCGACCGGCTGGACCCCAGCAAACGCGAAAAG
>DASUIK010000420.1:0-8609 GCA_036279795.1 Burkholderiaceae bacterium
CGGGCGGTAGCTGGATGCCTGCCACCTGACCCGTTACTTGGTAGTGCAGCAGCAGGCCGCTGGCTTGCCCATGCAGCGTGACCGACACCTGCAGCGCCAGCGGGCAGGGGGTGGCCGGGTGACACAGCAAATTCAAAATGGCCGAAACAGGGGGCATGGGCTGGGACTATACCCAGACCTGCCCCAGCACCGATCATGGGCCGTGGGTTCGTCATCGATTGGTGGTTCAATGCCCGGCATGTCCGAAACCGAACTCAAGCTGCTGCTGCCCGGCGCCGACCCGGCCCAGGTTGCCCATGTGCTGGGGCGCCATCCGGCCTTGCGCCGGCGGGCCCGCCAAGTGCAGACGCTGCACAACGTCTACCACGACACACCCGAGCAGGACCTGCGACGCCAAAAGGTGGCTTTGCGGGTGCGCCGCCAACGCAGCAACGACACGCCGGGTGAGCGCTGGATACTCACGCTCAAGACGGCGGGCACCTCGGTGGGCGGCCTGAGCCAGCGTGGGGAATGGGAGGCGGCGTTGCCGGATGCCACGCCACGGCGCGACGCCTTGAAGGACTCGCCATGGGACACGTTGGACCCCGATGGCCGCCTGTGGGCACGGTTGGTGCCCTGTTTTGTCACCACCTGCACCCGCACGCTGTGGCTGGTGCGCCAGCGCGGCGGCAGCGAGATCGAGGTGGCCCTGGACGTGGGCGAGATCGTGGTCGGGGATCAGCGTGCGCCCCTGTGTGAACTGGAGTTGGAGCTGAAGGCGGGTGCGCCTGAGGCGTTGCACCGTCTGGCACGGCAACTGGCGCAAGCGGTGGCTGTGTTGCCGGGGCAGGCCAGCAAGGCCGAGCGAGGGTATGCGCTGGCCCGTGCTGAGGCCGATGTGCCTGCGCGTGCCGCAGCACTTGAACTGAGCGCCGTGCCCAATTTCGCTGCGGCCACCGAGGTGGTGTTGTCTGACGCGTGGGACCAAGTGCTGCGCAACACGGCCTTGCTGATGCACAGCGAGCACCCGGAGGTGCTGCATCAGGCGCGCGTGGGTTGGCGCCGCCTGCGCAGCCTGGCTCGCCTGCTGCGGCCCCGAGTGGGCACGGCGCCACACTCGCCCGCGTTGCAAGTGTTCTGGCAGGCCACGGGGCCGGTGCGAGAGCTGGACGTGATGCTGTCCCAGACCTTGCCCGCATGGGAGGCCGCCTATGTGGCCCACAACCCACAACGGCAGGCAGAGTGGGCGGTGGTGCTGGAACAGGTGGCCGCCGCGCGAGCGCAGGCTGCCGCCACCCTGTATGCGCGCTTGGCCGCCCCAGACACGGGACAGGGCTGGCTGGATTGGGGCGAATGGCTGGGGGCCGTGGCGCAGCAGGTGGCGCGCGACGCACCGCAGGACTGGGTGGGCTGGGTGACAGACCGCCTGGACAGGCAACACGCCCGTTGGAAGCGACTGCGCAAGGCCGCTGAGTCTGAAGGCGAGCGCCACGTTTTGCGCCTGCGGGCCAAACGACTGCGCTACGGCACCGAGGCTTTTGCCAGCGTGTTGCCCCGGGGTCAGGTGCGCCGCTGGTTGCGCGCAGCGGGTCAGGTTCAACAAGACGAAGGGGCGCGGCGCGACCTGAGCCAGTGCGTGGTCTGGCTGGAGCGGCTGGTGGTGCCGGCCGGGCCGCTGGCCTTCATGCGCGGCGTGTGCGCGGCGGCGGCCGCAGGGGCGTTGTCACCTTGATGTCATGAGACTGCCATGCGTGGGTCACGTCGGCTTTGAAGAATGTGTGAAGACGAAAGACAACACACATCGAACAGGAGCCCGCGATGAAAGAGCTGCCCACCCCCACCATGGACCTCTCCCCCCTGCAACTGCCACGGGGGTCACTTCATCCGTTTCAAGCGCTGGTCCCCGGGGCTCAGCCCGTCCGCGCCGCCGCAGGGATTGAGGTCTCGTGGGCGCGCCATCTGGATGAAGTTCGTGAGGCGCAGCGCCTGAGGTACAGCATTTTTGCCGACGAGATGGGCGCGCGCCTGCCCAAGACGGTGCCTGGCCACGACGTGGACCTGTTTGACGACTATTGCGAGCACCTGCTGGTGCGCGAAACCACCCACGGCCAGGTGGTGGGCACCTACCGTGTGCTCACCCCGGCACAGGCCCAGCGCGTGGGCAGCACCTACAGCGACACCGAGTTCGACCTCACCCGCCTGCGCGCCCTGCGCGAGCGCATGGTGGAGCTGGGCCGCAGCTGCGTGCACAAAGACCACCGCCACGGCGGCGTGATCATGGCCTTATGGGGCGCGTTGGCCGAGTTCATGGTGCGCAACCAGCTCGACACCATGATCGGTTGCGCCAGCATCCCCATGCAGCACGAAGGCCCGCACGGCATGGTGGGCGGCGGGCACGCGGCGGCCAGCATCTGGCGACAGCTGCGCGCCACCCACCTGGCCTCCATCGAGTACCACGTGCGCCCGCGCTTGCCACTGCCGGTGGAGCAGCTCGACGACTCCCTGGACGTGGAGCCGCCTGCCCTGATCAAGGGCTACTTGCGCCTGGGCGCCAAGGTGCTGGGCGCGCCTGCCTGGGACCCCGACTTCAACGCCGCCGACCTGCCCATGATGATGCGTATTCAGGACTTGCCGGCGCGCTACCGCAGGCACTTTCTGGGGGTGTGAAATGAGACAACCCCCACGCTCATCGCTTCGCGTATCGCTGCCCCCCAAGGGGGTGCTTCAGCGCCTTCGGGCGGCCGGACGGCGCTGAAATGGCCCCCCCCGCCGCACTTCGCGCGACCCCCCAGGGGGCGGCACTGGCGGCCTGGCAAAGCCAGATCCACGGTGCGCTGGCCGATGGGGTCACTGGTCAATCGGCCGACGGCGAGCCCAACGCCGAAGACGGGGAGCAGCCCCGTTTCCGTGCTGTGTTCATCTCCGACCTGCACCTGGGCACGCCTGGATGCCAGGCTGGGCCGCTGCTGGAGTTTCTGAAGCACCACCCCAGCGAAACCCTGTACCTGGTGGGAGACATCATCGACGGCTGGCAGCTGCGCCGCCGCTGGTATTGGCCCCAGAGCCACAACGACGTGGTGCAAAAGCTGCTCAAGCGTGCCCGCAAAGGCTGCCGCGTGGTGTTTGTGCCGGGCAACCACGACGAGTTTGCCCGCCACTTCACCGGCCACCACTTTGGTGGGGTTGAGGTGGTGCAGGAGGCGGTGCACACCACCGCCGATGGCAAGCGCTTGTGGGTCGTGCATGGCGACCACTTCGATGGCGTCATCCAGTGCGCCAAGTGGCTGGCCTACGTGGGGGACAACCTCTATGAGTTCACGCTCAAGCTCAACCGCCACCTCAATTCGCTGCGCGCGCGTCTGGGCCTGCCTTACTGGTCCTTGTCGCAGTACCTCAAGCACAAGGTCAAGCAGGCGCTCAACTACGTGACGCAGTTCGAGGCCGCCGTGGCGGCCGAGGCGCGCCGCCGGGGTTTGGACGGGGTTGTGTGTGGCCACATCCACCGGCCCGAGATGCGCCATATCGACGGCACGCTGTACTGCAATGATGGCGACTGGGTGGAAAGCCTCAGTGCCTTGGTGGAGCACACGGACGGACGGCTGGAGTTGCGGTACTGGTCGCTGCAAGGCCCCGTCGCACGCGAGGCGCAGCTCATCGGCGCCACCACATGACAGCAGGATATCTGTTGTGTGACGGGTGTCGTGGGCTTGTCACATAAACGTCATGTGACAGTTAAATAATGAAACAAGTACCTGTTGCTCCGGTTCACGCCAGCCCATGACCACCTCCGCCCCGACGTCCCACCACAAAATCCCGTTCCTGGACCGTGACCACAGCATTCTGTCGTTCAACCTGCGGGTGCTGGACTGGGCCCGGCGTGCCGACGTGCCCTTGCTGGAGCGGTTGCGCTACCTGTGCATCGTGTCGTCCAACCTGGACGAGTTTTTCGAGGTGCGGGCCGCGCCCCACCTGAGCGCTTACCAGAACAACGAGCAGCGGGGCCCGGCCACGGCCGCCACCTACCTGGCCATCACCGAACGTGTGAAACAGCTGGTGGATGCGCAGTACGCCATCTACAACAACGAGGTGCTGCCGCTGCTGGACAAACGCGGCATCAAGCTGGTGTCGTACAGCGAGCGCAACCCGCGTCAGCGCCGCTGGGTGCGTGAGCTTTTCATGCGCGAGGTGCAGCCCCTGCTGGTGCCGGTGGGGCTGGACCCCTCCCACCCGTTTCCTCAGGTCGCCAACAAGTCGCTCAACTTCATCGTGCGCCTCTCGGGCCGCGACGCCTTTGGCCGCGAAAACGAGGTGGCCATCGTCAAGGTGCCACGTGTGCTGGCGCGGTTTTTCCGCATGCCCAGCGTCAAGGGCTCCAAACAAAGCCACTTTGTTTCGATCTCCAGCGTGGTGCGCGCCCACCTGGCCGACCTGTTCCCGGGCCGGCAGGTCACCGAGTTCGCGCAGTTCCGCGTCACGCGCCACTCCGATCTGGCGGTGGACGAGGAAGAGGTGAAAAACCTGCGCACCGCCCTGCGCAAAGGACTCCAGCAGCGCCACTACGGCCAGGCACTGCGCCTGGAGGTGTCGGCCGGCTGCTCCGAGTTCCTTTCGGACTTTTTGCTGCACCAGTTCGAGCTGCCGCCCCAGGCTTTGTACCGCGTGCACGGCCCCATCAACCTGGTGCGCATGACACAGCTCATCGACCTGGTGGACGCCCCCGCGCTGCGTTTCGAGCGCTACACGCCGGGCTGGCCGGTGCAACTGGTGCCGGGGCAATCCTTTTTTGAGCGCCTGCAGCAGGGCGACGTGCTCATCCACCAGCCCTACGAGAGTTTCGACGCCGTGCTGGCGATGCTGCGCGAGGCGGTGCACGACCCCGACGTGCTGGCCATCAAACAGACCATCTATCGCACCGGCTCCAACTCCGAGCTGATGGAGCTGCTGCGCGAAGCCGTGCGCCGGGGCAAAGAGGTGACGGCGGTGGTGGAGCTCAAGGCCCGCTTCGACGAAGAGGCCAACATCAACTACGCCGAGCGCCTGGAATCGGTGGGGGCGCAGGTGGTGTACGGTGTGGTGGGCCTCAAAACCCACGCCAAGATGTTGCTGATCACGCGGCGCGAGGCCGGCGGGCTCAAGCGGTACGCCCACCTGTCCACCGGTAACTACAACCCCGGCACAGCCCGTCTCTACACCGACCTGAGCTACCTCACCGCCGACGAGCCGCTGACCCACGACCTGGACCAGGTGTTTTTGCACCTCGCCAGCCAGAACCGCCTGTCCAAGCTGAACAAGGTGCTGATCGCACCATTTCATTTGCACAAGGCCATGATCGATGCCATCGACGCGGCAGCGGTGCAGGCGGCCAAAGGGGTGCCCGCCCGCATCATCGTCAAGATGAACGCGTTGACCGATGAGCCGCTGGCGCGCGCCTTGGCCCACGCCTCGCAGCAGGGCGTGGAGATCGACCTCATCGTGCGCGGCGCCTGCATCCTGCCGGCCCAGCTGCCTGGTGTGAGCGACAGGGTGCGTGTGCGGTCGGTCATCGGGCGTTTTTTGGAGCATTCGCGGGTGTTCTATTTCCGCGTGGGCGAACAGGAGGCCTTGTGGCTGTCGAGCGCCGACTGGATGAACCGCAACATGCTGCGCCGGGTGGAACTGGCCTGGCCGGTGTCTGACCCGGCACTGCGCCAGCGCATCATGGACGAATGCCTCAGCGCCTACCTGCACGACACCCGTGACGCCTGGCTGCTGCAGCCCGATGGTCAGTACGTGCGCGCACTTGCCGGCACCAACGCCAAGGGGAGGGCGGTGCCCATGCACTCGGCCCAGGCGTCGCTGATGTTGCGTTACGGCACCAAAGGCTGAACCTCGCACGGGAGACACGCATGGACCTGATCTTGTGGCGCCACGCCGAAGCCGAAGACGAACTGGAATTGGGTGGCGATCTGGCACGCCGTCTCACGCCCAAAGGCGAGAAACAGGCCAGCCGCATGGCCAGTTGGCTGGACAGGCAGTTGCCCGATGGGGCGCGGATTTACGCCAGCCCCGCGGTGCGCACCGAACAAACCGTGGTGGCCCTGGGGCGCAAGTACCGCTTGCGCGACGAACTCGCGCCTGATGGCACCCCAGAGCAGTTGCTTCAATTGGTTCAGTGGCCCCAGGTCAAAGGGGCTACCTTGGTCGTGGGTCACCAGCCCACGCTGGGGCGGGTCATTGCGCAGCTCCTGGAGCTCAGGGAGCCCGAATGCACGGTGCGCAAGGGCGCTGTGTGGTGGCTGCGGCAGCGCGAGCGCGACGGCGTGCAGCAGACCGTGGTAGTGGCTGTTCAGACGCCCGAACTGCTGTGAGCCGGTAGCGGCTTATTTGCCTTTTTTGGCGGCTGGGCGACCGGTCTTGAGTGTGGGCACGTCCGCCAGCGCCTTCGCAAACGCCGCGTCGGGCATGAAGGCCAGGGTCATCAGGCCGGCGCGCAGCAGCTCGCTCTTCTTGATGCTCACGCCTTGCTTCAGGGCACGTTCCTTGAGCGAGGCAATGGCCTCGTACTCGTTCTTGGGAATGGTGAAGCTGTCTCGCACCAGCTTGGGCTTCTTGGGTTTGGCCGGCGCCTCGGCGGGTTCAACTGGCTTGGTGGCCTTGGCCACGGGCTTCGGGGCTGGGACGGCCTTGGCCAGTGTTTTGCGAGCCACCGTGGGGCTGGCCACTTTTTTCGCGGCGGGTGCGGTGGTGGTCTTTTGAGCGGGTGTGGCGGCGGCTTTTTTTGCGAGCGCTTGAGGCGTGGTAGTCATGGGAGGGGTGATTGAAAATCAACAACAGTGAGAAACAGTGTAAACCGTATATACCGTTTTGGCAGCAACTCACTTCAAATCCACCGAGAACTTCCAACGGGTTTTTTGCCAAGCCGCTTCTTCTTCCTGCAGCAGCCAGGCCGATTGCGGGAAACGTTTGGCCCAGTCGCCACTGGCCGTGAGGCGGAAATGGCCGCCTTTGTAGGCCAATTTGAGCGTGCTGGTGTCGGGGGCCTTGCGGGCGTGGCACAGCAGCACCGCCAAGCGCAGGCACAGCAGCTGTTTGGCAAACAGCTCGTCTTCCAGGGCCTGCTCCATCTTGCGCAGCTTGCCGCGCTGGCCCAGCACCAACTGGCTCATGCGGTGCAACTCGGGCAGGGAAAAACCGGGCGCATCCACGTGGTCGAGGATGTAGGCGCCGTGGTGGTGGGCATCGCTGTGCGAGATGTGGGTGCCAATCTCATGCAAGCGCGCCGCCCAAGCCAGCTTGGCTGAAAACCGGCCGACCAATGGGTCGGGTGAAGCAATCTGCTCAAACAAGGCCACGCTGAGCGCACACACCCGCTCGGCCTGGTCGGCATCCACGGAAAAGCGCGTGGCGAGCCAACCCACCGTGCGTTCGCGCACGTCGGTGTCGTCGGCCTCGCGCGCGATCAGGTCGTACAGGGCGCCCTGGCGCAGCGCACCCTGGGCAGGCAGCAGTTGATCGAGTTCGAACAGGTCGAAGATCGCTCGCAGCACACTGATGCCTCCGCCGATCACGGCCTTGCGGTCTTCGCGCAGGCCCTCGAGCTTGAGGTGGTCGGCGTGCCCCGCGCGCAGCAGACGGCCGTGCAGCCAGTCCAGCCCGGCACGCCCCACCACACCGGCCGGCCAGCCGTTGTTGGCCAGCAGCTCGGCCACGGCCCCCACGGTGCCTGACGAGCCGTAGGCGACGCTCCACAAATCCTTGGCGAAGGTGTGCACGGCTTCATCGAGCACGGCTTTGGCGGCCACTTCGGCGGTGCGAAATCCTTCGGCTGTGAACTCGCCGCCCGGAAAATAGCGCAGGGACCACGAGCCGCTGCCCAGCCGGAATGACTCCATGCGCAAGGCGTTGAAGCCCTGGCCGAGAATCATTTCGGTGGAGCGCCCGCCGATGTCGATGACGAGGCGGTGTTCGTCAGACTGCGGCAGCAGGCGTGACACGCCCTGGTAGATCAGCCGGGCCTCCTCGTGGCCAGAGACGACCTCGATGCGGAAACCCAACAATTCCTGGGCGCGGGCCAGAAACTCGTCGCGGTTGCGGGCCTCGCGCAAGGTTTGGGTGGCCACGGCGCGCACCTGGTGTTTGCCAAAACCTTGCAGCCGTTCACCAAAGCGGGCCAGGCAATCCCAGCCGCGTTGCATGGCGGCTGGGGTGAGGGCGCGGGTTTCGTCCAACCCGCTGCCCTGGCGTATGGCTTCCTTGAGGTATTCGACGCGTTCGATGTGGCCCGAGTGGAAGCGGCCAATTTCCAGTCTGAAGCTGTTCGACCCGAGGTCAACAGCGGCCAATAAGGTTCCGTTTTGCATGCTGTGGCGGGGCGGTGCGGCCGTCGCGTCCTGAAGGGAGACTGCATTGTGACGCATGCCCATGTCGTTTCCGCGGGCGGCGGTGGCTGTCAAATGGATGTTCTCTGTCCGCCACAAACTTGTCACAATCTCGTCACATTGCCTGCCTAGAGTCTCGGTTGTCGCTTGATTTGTCTTCGCAACCCAGAGGATCTCTATGAACACGAAACGCACCCTGCTCAAGACCGTTGCCGCTGCCGCCCTGGCCACCGTCGCCATGGGGTCTGCTTTTGCCGCCGACATCACCGGCGC
>DASUIK010000421.1:0-5589 GCA_036279795.1 Burkholderiaceae bacterium
GTATTTGATGCTGCAGCCGTAGGCTTGGTTTTGCGCCACAGAAACGGGCTTGCCCGCCAGCAATTCGTTCAAGCCCTGGCGCACAAAGTTGGTGGCCTTGTCGATGTCACTCACGCGGGCCGACGGAATGCTGTCGATGGCACCCGCATAGGCCAGCCGGCCTTGCGCGTTGACAATGTACATGTGTGGCGTGACACGGGCGTTGTAGGCCTTGCCGACAGCGCCTTCTTCGTCCATCAACACCGCCGTGGGCGCGGCCTTCTGCTCGGCCATCCAGCGCGCCAGCTGCGGTGGAGTTTTGTAATCGGCGCTGGCGTCTTCGGTGGAGTTGATGGCCAGCCACACCACGCCTTTGGCGGTGAACTCCTTTTGCAGCGCCTGCAGGTTGCCTTGGTAGTGCTTGCGCACAAAGGGGCAACCGGGGTTGTTCCACTCCAGCACCACGTGTTGGCCCTTGAAGTCGCTCAGGCGCACGGTTTTGCCGTTCACGTCGGTGAGGCTGAAATCGGGTGCGGGCTGGCCCACGGTGGCGGCGTGAGCGCCCCAAGTGGCCAACGCGAGTGTGAGAGCAAACAAGCGGCGGTGCATGGTGTTCTCCTACAAATGGTGGATCACAAACGCGCCAGCGCGGCGCGCACTTCGGCCGCGCTCAACAACTCCGACATGACCACCGGCGCGGCGCCCTGGCGGTAGATGGCATACACCGGCACGCCGTTGCGGCCCAGGGCGCTGAGGGCCTGGGTCACGGCAGGGTCGCGGCGGGTCCAGTCGGCGCGGGCCAGCACCAGGCCACGCGCGCGCATGTCGTTCAGCAGGGCGGCGTCGGCCAGCACGGTTTTTTTGTTGAACTGGCAGGTCACGCACCAGGCGGCGGTGTAGTCCACAAACACCGGTTTGCCTTCGGCCTGCCACTGCGCCATGCGCGCGGGCGACCAGGGCTGCCAATCGCCCACCGCCGCCTCGGCGCTGAGGCTGTCAACCAGCGCAACGCGCGTGACCTGCGGCGCCACCGCCCAGCTCAGCGCCGCCAGACCGGCCAGCGACAGGCCGCCCAGCACCTGCCGTGTGCGGCCCTGGCGGCCCCAGGCCCACAACACCAGCGCCAACATCACCATCACCGCCAGCAAGGCGGCCACGCCATCGATGCCACTTTGTTGGCCCAGCACCCACAGCAGCCACACCACCGTGGCCAGCATGGGGAAGGCCAGGAACTGGCGCAAGGTGTTCATCCAGGCGCCGGGGCGCGGCAGTGCGCGCGCCACCGCCGGCCACAGGCTGGCGGCGAGGTAGGGCAGCGCCAGCCCCAGGCCCATGGCGGCAAACACCGCCAGCGCCTGCGTGGTGGGCAGGCCCACGGCCAGGCCCAGCGAGGCGCCCATGAAAGGTGCGGTGCACGGCGAGGCCACGGCCACGGCCAGCACACCGGTCAAAAACGCGTCGGCCGCCGGGTGGCGGAGTTGCAGCGCGGCCAGCGGGCCGGGCGCCAGTTGTTTGAACTCGAACAACCCGGCCAGGTTGAGGCCGATCACGGTGAACAGCAGCGCCAGCGCGGCCACCACCGCCGGGTTTTGCAGCTGAAAGCCCCAGCCGATCTGTTCACCCGCCGCACGCAGCGTCACCAGCAAGGCGCCCAGCGCCACGAAGGACAGCACCACACCCGCCGTGTAGGCCAAGCCCGACAGGCGGTGGCCGCGCCGGTCGTCCGCGTGCTGGGCAAAGGCCAGCACCTTGATGGCCAGCACCGGGAACACGCAGGGCATGAGGTTGAGCAGCAGCCCGCCCAACAGCGCACCCAGCAGGGCCAGGCCGAGGCTGAGCGTGCTGCCGCCGCCAGCAGCCGACGTCGTGGCAGTTGCGGCGCGAGCAGCGTTGGCGTCCAGCGCGGCCTGCAAGGCAGGCGAGATGCCGCCATCGCCCGGCAAAGCCGCCAGCGCGGGCCAGGTGCCACGCGCGGGCAGTTCAAGACGCAGG
The DNA here is from genome assembly GCA_036279795.1 of Burkholderiaceae bacterium. GTDB lineage: Bacteria > Pseudomonadota > Gammaproteobacteria > Burkholderiales > Burkholderiaceae_C > Hydrogenophaga. The sequence continues at coordinate 1,972 of DASUIK010000421.1, forward strand.
CCACCCAGGGTGTTTTCGCCGTGGGCCATGTCACCGGTGCGGGCCAGCACGACGGGCATCACGGCCGGGCTTTCGGCGCGCTGGCTGGACAGCGGGATCTCCGCCCGCCAGGTGTTGCCGTCCCAGCGCTGGGTCCACTTGGCGCCGGGCTCGATGACAGCGGCGGTTTCGGGGAAGAACTCCAGTGTCTGGCCCACCCAGTCAGGCGGCAGGCCGGCCACGCTCACGGCCAAGGCCTTGTCGCTGGGCGCCACATGGCTGTCGCCGGCAGGCTGGGCGCGGGGCACGCGGCTGGCGGCGTCGTCAAACGCACCTGCGTTGGCAGCGGTGGCCGCGCCTGCGGGCAGGCGCAAGGTGAAGCTGCCCTCTTCAGGGATGCACTCTTTGCGGCAGACCAGCCAGGCGGCGTCGAGCTGGATGTTCAGCTCGTTGCCCTTGAAGTCGGGCGACACGGTGAACGGCACGGGCAGCAGCAGCGTGCCCTCGTAGCCGTAGTTGGCCAAATGGCCAATGGGGAATTTTTTGGGCGTGGGCCACGCGATGTCGCCGGCCGTCACGCCGGCGGGCAGTTTCCATTCCAGGGTGGTGGGCAGGCCCGAGTCGCCGGGGTTTTTCCAGTAGGTGTGCCAGTCTTTGGCGTGCTGGATTTGCAAGCCCAGCCACAGCGGCTTGCCCGGCTTCACGCCCTCCGGCGCGTGGGCCAACAGTTCCGCGCGCACCTGGTCGGTGCGGACCACGGCAGCGCCGGTCTGGGCGGCCACCGGGGCACCGAACAAGGCGCTGACCAGCGCGAGCAAAGGCAGGAATCGGAGCATGTTGAGAGGGGATAAGCCCCTGCGGACGCACAGGCTGTCCGTCAGAGAGCGGGCGTTTGACAAAGTTCCGCCGCCCGCGCAGCGCTTCGGATTGTCGCCCAGCCTTGGCGAAGCCGCGTTCCGGGCAGTCCGTTGACACCACGGGGAAATGTCAAATCTCTAGAATCCGCGCCAGCCATGACACTCCCCGCCCCGCCCCTGAGCCCCTCGCCGACCCAGCGGACGGACGCCACCGCGCCGCCAACCTCGACCGCCACCCTGGTGCTGGTGCACGTGCTGGTGTGGGCGGCACTGCAAGCCCTGGTGCAAAGCAACCTCGACAGCTACCACGACATGCTGGAGAACTTTGCCTGGGCCCAGACCTTTGAATGGGGCACGTTCAAACACCCGCCGGTGTTCGCCTGGGCGGTGGGGCTGTGGTTTGAATTCATGCCCACCACCGACTGGGCCTACCGCCTGCTGGCCTACGCCAACGTGGGCTTGGGCCTGTGGGGCGTGGCCGTGCTCGCCCAGCGCCTGCGCCTGGCGCACCTGGCGCCCGCCGCCGTGCTGTTGCTGCTGTGGACCCTGCCCTACACCACGCTGGCCGCCAAATTCAACGCCAACAGCCAGTTGCTCTCGCTGTGGCCTTGGACGGCCGTGGCCCTGCTGGCGGCGATGGAAGCGAGGGGCCTGCGGGCCTGGGGCTGGCACCTGGCACTGGGCCTGCTCGCGGCTGCGAGCTTCTTGAGCAAGTACTACAGCGGCGTGGTCCTGCTGGGGTTTCTCATGGTGGTGCTGACCCGCACCGAGGGACTTCGCTGGTTGCGTGGGCCCTGGCCCTGGCTGGCGCTGGGTGTGTTCCTGCTGGCACTGTGGCCCCACCTCGCGTGGTTGCGGGCCAGGGACTTCGCCACCTTGGGTTACGCCATGAACCAGGGCGACGGCGACACCGAGTGGTTGCCGCTGATCAAATTCGCGCTCACGCCCGTGGGTTACTGGGGCCTGGCCTGGCTGGCGGCCGTGGCCACCCACGCATTGAGCACGCCCGTCCCCAAAGAAGACAGCGCCTGGCGACGCCTCGCGCAGGGCCTGGTGCACAGCTGGCGACCTCTGGGCTGGGACGACGCCTTGTTCTGGCTGGCGGTGCTGCCCGGTGGCATCACCCTGCTGTTTGGCTTCGCGGGCGTGGCCGAGCTGTCCACACCGTGGGCCATCCCCATCGGCTACGCCTTCAGCCTGTTGTGGCTGCGCAACCTCGATGCGCTTTGGGGCCCGGCCGCCGGGCATCTGGCACGCCAGCGGCTGCGCCGGGCGGCTTGGCCGGTGCTGGCGCTCGTGGTGGCGCTGGGCGCCGTGCACGGCTGGCAACGGGCCAGCCAAGGCCACCCCGATCACTACCGGCCAGCCCAACAGGCCGCACAAGACATCCTGGCGCTGTGGCAACACGAGCACCCGCAGCTGAAACTGGGCTGGGTGGGCGGCGCCTGGGCCGACAACGCCCTGCTCGCCTTCTACGGCGACCGAAGAATCCGCGCCCTGCCCGGCTTGCCCGACGAGGCCCCCGCCACGCTGGCGCCCCACCCCACCTGGGCCAACGAGGGCGGCGTGCTGCTCTGCCCTTTGGGCCGCTGGAACCCGGACACCGCCGCGCTTGTGGCCGATGCCGCGCCCGCAGCAAAAACGGTAGACGCCACCCGCTACAGCCAGGTACCGCAGGCCTGTCTGTCTGACGTGGCCGATTGGCTCAAAACCCAGGGCCAGCCGACACAACCCCACCTCCTGCGCGTGGCCCGCCACGGCTGGCGCTACCCACGCGAGGAAGTGTTCGGGTACGCGGTCTTTTTCTACAGCCCGGCCGTCACACCAGCAGCGCGTTGACGCGCTTGACGTAAGCGGCCGGGTCTTCGGGCAGCCCGCCCTCGGCCAACAAGGCCTGGTCGAACAGGATGTGGGCCAGGTCGTCGAAGTGGGCCGAGCCATCCAGCTTCTTCACCAGCGCGTGCTCGGCGTTCACTTCCAGGATGGGCTTGGACAGCGGCGCCTGCTGGCCAGCCGCCTTGAGCATGCGCGCGAGCTGGTTGGACACGTCGCCGTCTTCCACCACCAGGCAAGCCGGTGAGTCCACCAAGCGGGTGGTCACGCGCACATCCTTGGCCTTGTCCTTGAGGCTCTCCTTGAGCTTGTCGAGCAGCGGCTTGAAGGTTTCGGCGGCGGCCTCGGCGGCCTTCTTTTCTTCCTCGTCCAGCAGCGAACCCAGGTCAACCGCGCCCTTGGCCACGCTTTGCAGCGGCGTGCCGTCGAACTCGTGCAGGTGCGACAGCGCCCACTCGTCCACGCGGTCTGTCATCAGCAGCACCTCGATGCCCTTCTTGCGGAACACCTCCAGCTGCGGGCTGTGTTTGGCCGCGGCCAGGTTGTCGGCGGTGATGTAGTAGATGGCGGCCTGGCCTTCTTTCATGCGGGCCTTGTAGTCGGCCAGCGACACGGCCACCGCATCCGATGAGGTGCTGGCAAAACGCAGCAGCTTGGCGATCTTCTCGCGGTTGGCAAAGTCCTCGCCCAAGCCTTCCTTGAGCACCGAGCCGAACTCGGCGTAGAACTTCGAGTACTTGCCGGCCTGGGCCTTGTCCTCTTCCGACACCACGTCGGTCACGCCATCGGCACCTTCCGTGGTCTCGGACGGTTTGTCCTTCTTGGCCAGGTCTTCCAGCATGGCCAGCACGCGGCGGGTGTTGCCGTCGCGGATGGCGCGCACGTCGCGGCTTTCCTGCAGCAGCTCGCGGCTGACGTTGAGCGGCAGGTCGGCCGAGTCCACCACGCC
>DASUIK010000422.1:0-2529 GCA_036279795.1 Burkholderiaceae bacterium
GCCATTGTTCAGGGCTCTTATAGATTTGGGAACCAATACTTCGTGCTTAGCAAATAGCGAGAACTCATATGGAGGTGCAAGGCCTTCACGCACGCCCCTTGGCCTGCTTCTTGCTGAAAGTTGCAGGCGCAACAACCGGAACACACAAGTTGACAGACGACGCTGGAACAAGCACCTGGACGCAGACCCGCAACCACGAGGGCGTGCTGCGTGGCGCGTGTGCCTTTGTGGCACTGACCGGCGTGTTGTGGCTGGGTTGGTGGGCCGACTGGGAGCAGCAGTTCATGCCCGTGTTGCTGGGTGTGGTGGCCAGCGGCCTGTCGGAGACGGATGACAGCTGGCGCGGCCGCCTGCGTGCCCACGCGGTGGCCTTGCTGGTGTTTGCCTTGCTCGCCGCTGCGGTGCGCGCGGTGGCCCCTTGGCCTTGGGGGCAGGCGGGGCTGTTGGCTGCGGCGGCGGTGGTGCTCACGCTGCTCGGTTCGGTGAGCGAACGCTATTCGGCGGTCGCGCTGGGGTCACTGGTGTTTGGCATCTTCACCGCCCTCGTCACCCACAGCGCCACCACCCCGGGGCCAGAGGCCACAGCCTTCATGCTCGCCGGTGCGGCCTGGCACGGTCTGGTCGCCGTGGTGTGGGCCGCGCTGTGGCCAGAGCCCCCGGTGCGTTACCGCCTGTCGCGCCTGTACGCCTTGCTGGGCGAGTACCTGCGGCTCAAGGCACAACTGCTGGAGCCGGTGCGCGACACCGATCTTGCCCACCGCCGCCTGGCGCTGGCGCTGCACAACGGCCGTGTGGTAAGCGCACTCAATGCCGCGAAGGAGAGCCTGTTCTCGCGCCTGCGCCCGGGGCCACGCCCGCCCTGGTTGCAGGTGGCCATGCAGCAGTACCTGGCGGCACAGGACGTGCACGAACGCGTGAGCTCATCGCACGAACACTACGACCTGCTGGCGCAGACGCTGTTCCACTCCGATGTGTTGTACCGCTGCCAGCGGGTGCTGACGGTGCTGGGCGAACAGTCGCAGCGGTTTGCCGAGGCCATCCGCCACCAGCGCCTGCCCAGCCACCAGGGCATCACCGCACGCGCCATCGAAGACCTGCAGGCGGCCATCGCCCACCTGGACGCCACGGCGTCGTCGCAAGGCTTGCCCGTGCCCGACCGCGCCTTGCGCGCCACCCGCGCGCTGGGCCACAACCTGCGCTCGCTGGCCCAGGTGTTTGCCGGCCTGCACCAGCCACCGCTACCCACACAAGACGATGCGCTGTGGAACCGCCAGCCCCGCAGCTGGCACGACGTGGGTGCGCGCGTGCGGGCGCAATTGCACGGTGGTTCGCCCCAGTTGCGGCACGCGGTGCGGTTGGGCGTGGCGCTGCTGATGGGCCAAGGCGTGATGGCCGTCACCCACGACCCGCATGGCTACTGGATTCTGCTGACGGTGCTGTTTGTGAGCCAGGCGCGCTACGCCGACACGCTGCGCCGCGCGGCCGAGCGCGCCGGTGGCACGGCCATTGGCCTGGCGGTGGGCTGGGCGCTGATCCGCCTGTTCCCTGATGCGCTGGTGCAGTCGGCGCTGCTGGCGCTGGCCGGTGGTCTGTTCCTGGGTGCGCGGCAGACGCGTTACGCCCTGGCCACCGCCTCGGTGTCGGTGCTGCTGTTGCTGAGCTTTCACCAGACGGGCATGGCCCACGGCGTGATCCCCGCGCGCATGCTCGACACCCTGATCGGTGTGGGCATCGCCTGGCTGGCGGGCTGGCTGCTCTTGCCCACCTGGCAGGGCCGGCAATGGCCGCACCTGGCCGCGACCGCCTTGCGGGCCCAGGCCGGCTACCTGCGTGAAATCGTGGCTCAGTGGTCCAGCGGCAAACGCGACCACCTGGCCTACCGCACCGCGCGGCGCAACGCACACAACGCCGACGCGGCGCTTTCCAACGCCTACGCCGCCATGCTCAAGGAGCCGCGCCACGCGCGGCGTGCGGCCAGCCAATGTGGTGACTTCCTCATCCTCTCGCACACCCTGCTCAACTACCTGTCGGCGCTGGGGGCACACCGGGACAACCCCGGCGCTGGTCTGGCCGGCGCACAGGTGCGCGAAGATGCCGAGACCCTGTGCGCGCAACTGCTGGCCATGGCCGACGGCATCGTGGCCACCGAGGTGCCGCCCCTGACCACGCCACCGAGCGGGGGCACGGACCAGGCGCCGCTGGGCTTGGCGCTGCGCCTGCTGCCCGAGCTGCGGCAGCAGGCGGCGCTCATGGTCAACGCCAGCCGTTGGCCAGTTGCCGCACCACCGCAATGAAGCTGATCGCTTCTGCGCGGTGCCCGCGCCGCTGTGCATTCAAACTGCGGCCAGCGCCTGGTCGAGGTCGGCCAGCAGGTCGTCGATGTGTTCTATGCCGATGGACAGGCGCACTGCGTCTTCGGGCACACCTGACTTGATCAGCTCCTCGGGCGAGAGCTGGCGGTGCGTGGTGGACGCAGGGTGGGTGGCCAGCGACTTGGCGTCACCGATGTTGACCAGGCGCGTGAAGAGT
>DASUIK010000423.1:0-7324 GCA_036279795.1 Burkholderiaceae bacterium
CAGCCCATCGGCGCAGGCCAGGCCCTGCAGGTCGCCCACGACGCGGCCGTTGGCGAGCCGGAAGGGCGCGTACACCCGGGCCGCCGGCATCCAGACCTCGCGTTGCTGCGCATCGCCCACCCACATGCGCACCCAGGGCCCTGGCCCAGTGCCATGCGGGGGCTGCGGTGGGTGTTTGGTGAAAGCGTCGGCGTCCCAGAATCCGGCGGCGTGCCGCGCCATCGCCAGGGCCCACGCCAGCTGGCGGGCTTCGTCAGCGCTGGGTGCGGTGGCCATGGCATCGGCGCGCACGGGCTTACCTGCTGAGCCGATCACCTCGGCGCCTTCCACCACACATGTGACCCAGCCAGGCACCACCGAGTGGCAGGTCAGCCCCCGCACAGGCCCACTCGCCGGCACCAAGCCACGCGCAAAAGATGGCACATGGGTGCTGGGTGGCTCCTGCCCAGACGCCACGACGGGCTCAAACACGGGTGGTCCATGGGGCGAGCCCTGGCCCGGACGGTGAGGCTCTGCGGCCATGTTGCTCTCCCTGAAACAGCGCCCGGCCATGGGTGGCCGGGAAGTCCAGAGTATCAAGCAAAGTCAGTCAAGGTCAACGAAACAAGCGTCATTGGCGTTGATTTGCGAGAAAACGTGTCGTACGCACCGCAATTGCAAACGCTTACCGATAGATGTTTTGCAATTTAATCGGATGTCATACCGACGTGGCCCAACCTCAGCCACGCCATAGGATCAAGCCGCAGCCCAGCACCGCCAACATCGCCCCACCCCAGGCACCTGCAGCAGGCCGCCTCCCATAGACCCACCACAACAAGGGCAACAACAGCACCGGCGACACCGAGGACAACAGACCCACCAGGCCCGCGCTGCCGTGGGCCAGAGCCTGCAGTATCAGCGTCATGCCCAGCGCCAGCGCCACGGCCGCGCTCACGAAGGTGAAGCCCAGATCGCGCACGTTTAGGGGCGCACGGTTGCGTGCCACGCCCCACCCGCTGAGCCACAGCAGGGCGTGGGCGCCAAACCCGGCGGTCATGCGCACGGCCGAAGCGGCCATCGGGTCAACGCCGGTGCTCATCAAGGGCTTGAGGATGAGCGTGCCCACAGACTGGCCCAGCGCCGACGTCAGGCCCAGAGCCACCCCCACGGCCAGGCACCCACGGGTGGCCTCCCAGCGGTGGGCCTCATCGTCGCGTTTGCCCAGGGCGATCGCGGTCATGACGCCCCCGACCAACAAAGCGCTGCCCAGCAGGGCGAAACCCTGGATGTGCTCGCCCAGAAAGGCCCACGCCAGCACCGCCGAAAACAGCGCATGGGTGGCAAAAAGGATGCCCGAACGGCGCGGGCCCAGGCGGTTCATGCAGGCAAACAAGGCCGTGTCACCCACGAAGATGCCAATGAGGCCGGAAACCACCAACAAGCCCACGCCGTCCCAGGCCAGGCTGCGCCAGCCGCCGGTGAAGGCAACGATGGCCCACAGGATCAGCGAGGCAAACACCATGCGCCAGCGCGTGAAGGCGAATGCCCCCATGTGAGCGGACGCGGTGGCAGAGAACAGGCTGGCCGTGGCCCAGCAGGCGGCGGCCAGCAAGGCCAGGGATTCGACGGGCATGGGTTCAATCGGCGGCAGGGCGAACCCAAGATTGTCGCCGTGTCATACCATGGGCCATGAAAATCGATTTCGATGGCGTGCAGGCCTTTGTGCTGGTGGCCGAGCTGGGCGGCTTCAACAAGGCCGCCGAACAACTGCACATCACCCAAACCGCGCTCACCCGTCGCATCCAAAAACTGGAGGCCTACCTCGGCCTCAAGCTGCTGGACCGCACCACACGGCGGGTGGACCTCACCGCCGTGGGCAAAGAGTTCCTGCCCAAGGCGCGGCACATCGTGTTCGAGATGACCGCGGCGGTGGAACGCTTGAAAGACATGTCGCAGAACGCGCGCGGCAACTTCTCGCTGGCCTGTATTCCATCCATGACCTCGCACGTGTTGCCCGAGGTCATTCGCCGCTACGCCAACCAGTACCCCGACAACCGCATCCGGCTGCTCGACGGCGCCTCCAACGAGGTGCGCGAAGCGGTGCTCAACGGCCAGGCCGAGCTGGGCATCGCGGTGGCGGGCGACAAGCACCCCGACCTGTCGGAAACCCTGTTGTTCGCCGACCCACTGGTCTTTCTCTGCCACATCCCCCACCCGTTGCAGCATCACAAGACGGTGAGCTGGCGCGACATGCGCGATGCCGAGCTGATTGGTGTGAGCAGCTTCATGGCCACGCGGGTGTTCATGGACTATCAACTGGCCAAGCGCGGCATACGCCTGCACGGCAACTACGAGGTGCAGCACCACGCCACCGCCGTCAACCTCGTGGCCGCCGGTGTGGGCAGCGCCATCCTGCCATCGTCCACCTTCAAGACCGGCGACCGCCCGGATGTCCTCAAGATCCCGCTGGTGCAGCCCTCGGTCAAGCGCAAGGTGGTGTTGCTGCAGCCCCAACGTGGCGTCTTGTCGCCGGCAGCCGAGGCCTTTCAGAAGCTGTTGCTCGGAATGTCGTTCAAGACTTGAGTTTCATGCGTCAAACGCAACAATAACAACACAGGTTTCATTTATCAAAACAATGACAGCCTAAGAGAATTCGCCCCATTCCAACTGGAGGCAAGTTCTCATGGGCACAGATGTGCTGGTCATTGGCGGCGGCAACGCCGCCCTCTGCGCGGCCCTCATGGCCGCCGAAGCGGGCGCCCGGGTGCTGCTGCTCGAAGCCGCGCCTCGCGCCTGGCGCGGCGGCAACTCGGCCCACACCCGCAACCTGCGCTGCATGCACGACGCGCCGCAAGACGTGCTGGTCGATGCCTACCCGGAAGAGGAGTACTGGCAGGACCTGCTCAAGGTCACCGGCGGGCGCACCAACGAACACCTGGCCCGCCTGACCATCCGCGCCTCGTCCACCTGCCGCGACTGGATGCGCGGCCACGGTGTGCACTTCCAGCCGCCGCTCTCGGGCGCGCTGCACGTGGCACGCACCAACGCCTTTTTCATGGGTGGTGGCAAGGCACTGGTCAACGCCTACTACCGCAGCGCCGAACGGCTGGGTGTGCAAATCCGCTACGAATCGCCGGTGGACCGGCTGGAAATCGAGAATGGGCGCTTCGTGGCCGCCCATGTGAAAGGCGAACGCATCACCGCCAAGACCTGCGTGCTGGCGGCCGGCGGCTTCGAATCCAACCGCGAATGGCTGCGCGAGGCCTGGGGCCAGAACGCACGTGGCGAATGGCCGGCCGACAACTTCCTGATCCGTGGCACCGCCTACAACCAGGGCGTGTTGCTCAAGCACCTGCTGAACGATCACCAGGCCGACGGCATTGGCGACCCGACCCAGGCGCACATGGTGGCCATCGATGCACGGGCCCCACTGTACGACGGCGGCATCTGCACCCGCATCGACTGCGTGTCGCTGGGCGTGGTGGTCAACCGCGAGGCGCGGCGCTTCTACGACGAGGGCGAAGATTTCTGGCCCAAGCGCTACGCCATCTGGGGCCGGCTTGTGGCCCAGCAGCCCGGGCAAATCGCCTACTCCATCATCGACGCCAAGGCCATCGGCCGTTTCATGCCACCGGTGTTCCCGGGCGTGAAGGCCAACACCTTGCCTGATTTGGCGCAGCAACTGGGCCTGGACGTGGACACCTTCATGGCCACGCTGGGCAGCTACAACGCGGCCTGCGTGCAGGGCCAGTTTGACCACACACAGCTGGACAACTGCCACACCGAAGGCCTGACGCCGCCTAAAACCCACTGGGCCCGCCCCATCGACACCGCCCCTTTCTACGCCTACGCCGTGCGCCCAGGCGTGACCTTCACCTACCTGGGCCTGCACACCGATGACACCGCCGCCGTGCGCTTTGGCGGCCGGCCCAGCAACAACCTGTTCGTGGCCGGCGAAATGATGGCCGGCAACGTGCTGGGCCAGGGCTACACCGCGGGCGTGGGCATGTCGATCGGCACCGCCTTTGGCCGCATCGCCGGCAGCAATGCAGCACATGCCGCCCTCAACACTGGAGCACGCCCACATGCAAGCGCTTGAAGCCCTCACCCGCGACGCGCGCGCCCTGGCCAACGGCGAGATCGTGACCGCGCCCGAAGCCGAAGTCGCACGCCAGATGACGATCTGCAACGCCTGCCGCTATTGCGAAGGCTTTTGCGCCGTGTTCCCGGCCATGACGCGCCGGCTCGAATTCGGCAAGGCCGACGTGCACTTCCTGGCCAACCTGTGCCACAACTGCGGTGCCTGCCTGCACGCCTGCCAATACGCGCCGCCGCACGAATTTGCCATCAACGTGCCGCAGGCCATGGCCCAGGTGCGAGGTCAAACCTACGCCGACTACGCCTGGCCACCGGCGCTGGGCAAGCTGTACCAACGCAACGGCCTCACGCTCTCGGTGGCCCTGGCCGCCGCGCTGGCCCTGTTCCTGGTGCTGGCGGTCGCCACCCAAGGTCGCCTGTGGGGTGCGGTGGGTGCGGGCGGCTTCTACGCCATCTTCCCGCACAACCTGCTGGTCGGCCTGTTCGCACCGGTGTTCCTGTTCGTGGTGTTCGCGCTGGGCATGGGCGTGCGCCGCTTCTGGCGCGACGTGTCGCCCGCCACCAGCGGTGCGCCCCTGAGCCTGCCGGCCTCGGCCGAAGCCACCCACGACGTGCTGCGCCTGAAATACCTCGACGGCGGCCACGGCGACGGCTGCCACAACGACGACGACGCCTACACCTTGTCGCGCCGGCGCTTTCACCACCTCACCTTCTACGGCTTCCTGCTGTGTTTTGCCGCCACCAGCGTGGCCACGCTCTACCACTACGTGTTCGGCTGGGTCGCGCCATACGAGCTGCCCTCTTTGCCCAAGCTGCTCGGCGCAGTCGGCGGCCTCAGCCTGATGGTGGGCACGGCTGGCCTGTGGCACCTGAACCGCAGCCGTCACCCGCAACACGGCGATGCGAAACAAAAGCCCATGGACCTCGGTTTCATCGCCCTGTTGTTCCTCACCAGCGCCAGCGGCCTGGCGCTGTGGCTGGGCCGTGGCAGCGCCGCCCTGCCGCTGCTGCTGTGCCTGCACCTGGGCGCTGTGATGGCCCTGTTCGCCACCCTGCCCTACGGCAAGTTTGCCCACGGCGTGTTCCGCACCGCGGCGCTGCTGCGCCATGCGGTGGAAAAACGCCAGCCCAACCCCATCGGCCTCGGCGCCGACTGACCAACCCCACCCCCGTCGCTTGCCCGCTTCGCGTGGCCGCATCCCCCCTCAAGGGGGCGACACCAGCCGTCCGGCAAAGCCGGTCCGGCGGTGTCCCCCGGAATGGGTTGCGTCAGCCGATGAAGACAACACGCCGAATCCCTTCCCCACCCCAACCCCCACGGAGACATGACATGAACAAACGCCACATCCTCACCACGGCCGCGTGTTCGGCGCTGCTGGCACTCGCCTCGCCCTGGGCCCAGGCCCAGGACTTTCCACCCAAGAAGCCGGTCACCATCGTGGTCGGCTTCGCGGCCGGCGGCGCGGCCGACGCGGCGGCGCGCATCATCGCCAAGAAGCTGGGCGACAACATCGGCGTGCCGGTGGTCATCGACAACAAGCCGGGCGCGGGCGGCAACATCGCCCACCAGTACGTGGCCCAGGGCAATGCCGATGGCAGCGTGCTGCTGTTTGGCTCGGTGGGTCCGCTGTCCATCGCCCAGCACCTGATGAAACTGCCCTACGACCCGGTGAAGGACCTGGCCCCCATCACCATGGGCGTGAACTTCCCCAACGTGCTGGTGGTGCATTCGGGCACCAAGATCAAGACCTTTGCCGAGTTCATCGCCTACGCCAAGGCCCACCCCGGCAAACTCGACTACGCCTCCACGGGCAACGGCTCGGCCTCGCACCTGGCGGGTGAACTGCTGGACGACATGGCCAAGATCGACACCCTGCACGTCCCCTACAAAGGCGGTGCGCCTGCCTTGCAGGACTTGCTGGGCGGCCGTGTCGCGGCCTACTACTCCACGCTCAACACCGCCCAGCCCCACATCCAGGCCGGCAAGCTGATTCCGCTGGCCAGCACGGGCTCCAAGCGCCTGCCGCAGCTGCCGCAGGTGCCCACCATTGCCGAGTCAGGTTTCCCCGGCTACAGCGCCACCAACTGGTACGCCTTCGTGGCCTCGTCCAAGGTGCCCACGGCCATGCTCGACCGCTGGAACACCGAGCTGGTCAAGGTGTTGAAGAACCCCGAGGTGATCAACGAGCTCAACGCCCACGGCATGCCACCCCAGCCCGGCACCCGCGACGAGCTGGCCAAGGAAATCGAGCGCGAATCCGTCACCTGGGGCCGCGTGATCCGCGACCGCAAGATTTCGGTGCAGTAACGCCATACCCCAAAGAGGAGACACACCATGCGTTTCACATCCACCCTCACCCGCCGCGTGGTTGGCGGGCTGCTGCTGGCCTTGCTGACAGCCCAGGCCGCACTGGCTGCCGACATCCGCGTCGTCACCTCCGGCGCCTTCACCGAGGCCTACAAAAAGCTGGTGCCGCTGTTCGAGGCCGCCACCGGCCACCGGGTCATCAGCTCGTACGGTGCGTCCATCGGCAACGCCCCCGACTCGATTCCCAGCCGCTTCGCGCGCGGTGAGTCGTTCGACATGGTCATTCTGTCCGAAGGTGGGCTGGAGGCGCTGATGAAGGACGGCAAGTTGGTGCCCGGCTCGCGCGTGGACATCGTGCGCTCGCAGATCGGCGCGGCCGTGCGCAAGGGCACGCCCAAGCCCGACATCAGCACCGTGGCCGCCTTGAAGCAGACGCTGCTGAACGCCTCATCCGTAGCCTATTCGGCCAGTGCGAGTGGCACCTACCTGTCCACCGAACTGTTCGCCAAGCTGGGCGTGCAGGAACGCCTGGCCCAGACCGGCAAAAAGATCCTCAGCGAACGGGTGGGCGCGGTGGTGGCGCGAGGCGATGCGGAGCTGGGTTTCCAGCAGGTGAGTGAGCTCATCTATTTCAAGGAGCTGGATTTCATTGGCACGCTGCCCGACGAGGTCCAACAAACCATCTTCTTCTCGGCCGGTTTGGTGCAAGGCGCACAACAACCCGAACTGGCGCGCCAGCTGCTGCGCTTCCTGACCTCGCCCGCCGTGGCCGACACCGTGCGCGCCACAGGGCTGGACCCGGTGGCCCAAGGCACGGCGGGCGCCGCAAAGTGAGCCCCACCGCCCGCCCGGCCCCGCGCAGCCTGGGCGAGCTGTTCTGGGCCTTCTCCTGGCTGTCGCTGCAAGGTTTTGGCGGGGTCTTGGCGGTGGTGCACCGCG
>DASUIK010000424.1:0-2206 GCA_036279795.1 Burkholderiaceae bacterium
GTGTTTGCCGCACACGAAGCCAAGTCGCCCGAGTTCAAGAAGATCCACCAGGACATGCGCGCCTTCCAGCGCGACCAGATCCTGTGGAGCCGATTCTCGGAGTGGCGTTACGACAGCTTCATGACCACGGCCAAGGTCTGAGTTCGCGTTTGGGACGGGGGTGTTGAATGCCCCTGTCGCCTTGTTCCCAGGAGCCCCCATGCCGCGCCCCATCCTCGACGAATCCGCCCTGCACCCAGCCATCCGCGCGAAGGTGGCAGGGCTTCATGCCGACCTGCTGAGCCAGGTGCAAACCGCCGTTGCCACGCACCCGCTGGTGGTGCTGGGCATGGCGGGCAACCCGTTCGTGGGCAAGGCACGCAAGCTTTTGGGTGATGCGGGGCTGGCGCACGAGTACATCGGCATCGGCAGCTATTTCGCTGAGTGGCGCCGCCGCAATGCGCTCAAGATGTGGACCGGCTGGCCCACGTTCCCCATGGTGTTTGTGCGTGGCACGTTGGTTGGCGGCGCCGACGACCTCAAGCGCCTGATCGCCTCGGGCGAGCTACAAAAGCTGCTCGCCGCCTGATCCGCCCTTTTGTGCGGCGGCTGCCCTCAGCTTGTCTTTTTTGCTGGGCCGTTTGCCCTTGATGCCGCCCCCGCCTGGCGCGGGGGGCGGTGGCACTTCGGTGGGTTCGAAGCCGGGCAGCGCCTCCAGCGGCAAGCTCAGGCCTTGGCGTTTTTCGATCAGCCGCCAGTGCGCCAACTGTGCGGCGGTGACGAAGCTGATGGCCAGCCCTTCGGCGCCAGCGCGCCCGGTGCGACCAATGCGGTGCACGTGGTCCACCGCCGAGCGGGGGAGGTCGTAGTTCACCACCACGGGCATGTTTTCGATGTCGATGCCGCGCGCGGCCAGGTCGGTGGTCACCACCACGTCCCAACGCTTCTCTTTGAATTCGCCCAGCACCTCTTGCCGCGCGCCTTGGCTCAGGCCGCCGTGGAAGGGCGTGGCGTACAGTTCGCCCCGATTGAGCTTGCCCGCCACCACGGTGGCCGCGTGCTGCGTGGCCACAAACACCAGCACGCGTGGCCAGCCCTCGGTTTCAATGAGGTGGCGCAGCAGCTGCGTGCGGCGTGTGCTGTCCACCTGGATGGCGCGCTGTTGCACCATGGGGGCCTCGGCATCGCTGGCGGGCACGTCGATGCGCTGCGGCTGGTGCAGCAGGCCGTCGGCCAGCGCCTGCACACTGGTGGGGAAGGTGGCCGAAAAAAACAGGTTTTGTCGTCGTGCGGGCAGCAGGGCCAACACACGTTGCAGCTCGTCGGCAAAGCCCAGGTCGAGCAGTCGGTCGGCTTCGTCCAGCACCAGGGTGCCCACATGGCCCAGGCGCAGCTCATTGAGGGTCACCACGGCCAGCAGGCGGCCCGGTGTGGCCACCACCACGTCGGCACCACCGCGCAGCGCCATCAGTTGCGGGTTGATGGACACGCCGCCAAACAGCACCACCACCTTGGGGCGCGTGGGCAAATCCTGGGCCAGCGCGCGCAGCACCTCGCCCACCTGGGCGGCCAGCTCGCGTGTGGGCACCAGCACCAGGGCGCGCACGCGGCGCGGCGAGGTGGGTGCTTGCTGCACAAAACCTTGGAGCAGCGGCAACACGTAGCTGGCGGTTTTGCCCGAGCCGGTCTGGGCGGTGGCCAACACGTCGGCACCGCTGAGCACCACCGGGATGGCCTGGGCCTGGATGGGCGTGGGGGTGGTGAAACCCAGTCTTTCGGCGGCGCGGGCGAGGGCGGGCGCAAGGCCCAGGGCGAGAAATGGCATGGTGGCGGTGTGGGTGGGGGCGTGCAGTGTAGCGGCGCCGGGCCCAGGCAAGGCGCTTTGGGTCAGGCCACCGTGCGGGCCGGCGCCTGCAGTGTGCCCCGGCGCACCCGCCAGTACAACCAGCCCGCAATGCTCAGGTTGAGCAGGTTCCAGGCGATGCCATTGAGAAACGCCGCGTGGTAGCTGCCAGTGAGATCGAACACCCACCCCGACATCCAACCGCCCAGCGCCATGCCCACCAGCGTGGCCATGATGACGGCGCCCACGCGCGCGCCGGCTTCTTGCGGCGGGAAATGCTCGCGCACGATGATGGCGTAAGACGGCACGATGCCACCCTGGAACAGCCCAAACAGCCCCGAGATGACGTACAGCGGCACCAGGCCGTCAAACGGCAAGAACAGC
>DASUIK010000425.1:0-4811 GCA_036279795.1 Burkholderiaceae bacterium
GATCTGGTTGACACCCTTGCCACACAGGTCCTCGTAGCTGATGCCACTGCGGCCCAAGTGACGCTGCGCCAGGCTCTCCAGTCCGTGTGGCATGTGGGCTTCCAGCACGTAGCTCTGCAGCATGGTGTCGTGCGCGTAACCACGCACCTCGATGCCGTGGTTGGCGAACACATGGCGGTCGTACTTGATGTGTTGGCCGAGCTTCTTGGCTTGCGGGTTTTCCAGCCAGGGCTTGAGCCGCGCCAGCACCTCGTCGCGCGGCAGTTGCTCGGGCGCGTCGGGGTAGCGGTGCGTGAGCGGAACATAGGCGGCCGAACCGGGCGCCACGCTGAAGGAGATGCCCACGATCTCGGCCACCATCTCGTCGAGCGAAGTCGTCTCGGTGTCCAGCGCCACCAGATCGGCGGCCTGCAGCTTGGCCAGCCAGGCGTCGAAGGCGTCCCAGGTCAGGACGGTGTCATACGCGAGCTGACTGGCTGGCTTGGCGGGCGCGGATGCCACCTCGGCGGGTTCATCGAACAGGCCGGGGGTGGCGGACGATGCCCGGGGCGACGAAGCCGGGGCCGGGGCTGCATCCCCCTCGCCCAATGCCTTGGCCAGCCCCTTGAAGCCGTACTTCAGGTAGAACTCGCGCAGCGGCCCGACGTCGCCCGGCCGCCCGACCAGCGCATCCAGCGCCGGCAGACCGTCCACCCAACCGCTCAGGTCGCAGTCGGTCTTGATGGTCAGCAGCTGGCGGCCAGTGGGCAGCCATTCCAAGGTGTTGCGCAGGTTCTCACCCACCACGCCCTTGATGTTCGCCGCGTTGTCCACCACGCCCTGCAGCGAGCCATACTCCTTGAGCAGCTTCACCGCCGTCTTGGGCCCCACCTTGGGCACACCGGGCACGTTGTCCACCGCGTCACCCACCAGGGTCTGGTAGTCCAGCATCAGGTGCGCCGGCACACCAAACTCCGCTTCCACGCCGGCCAGGTCGCGCGTCTTGCCCGACATGGTGTCGATGATGGTGATGTGTTCGTTGACGAGCTGGGCCAAGTCCTTGTCGCCGCTGGAGATGATCACCTCCACGCCCTGGCGCGCCGCCGTCACGGCCAGCGTGCCGATCACGTCGTCGGCCTCGACGCCGGGCACGTCCAGCACCGTCCAGCCCAGGTGCCGCACCACCTCGTGGATGGGCGCGATCTGGCTGCGCAGGTCGTCCGGCATCGGGTCGCGGTGGGCCTTGTATTCGGGGTAGATCGTGTCGCGGAAGGTGGGCCCCTTGGCGTCGAACACGCAGGCGATGTAGTTCGCCGGGTACTGCTTGCGCAAGGCCTGCACCATGTTGATCAGGATGCGGATGGCACCGGTCTTCTGCACCGTGCCGTCGGGCAGGGTGGTCGACATGGTGTCACCACCGGCAAAAAAGGCGCGGTAGAGGTAGCTGGAGCCGTCGATCAGGACCAGGGTGGGCTTGTTCTCGTTCATCGCACCATTGTCGCGGCAATCGCCGGGCGGCCCTGCGACCTACAATCTCGCATGCGCCGAATTTCCAGCCTCGCCCCCGCCCTCTTGCTGCTCAGCCTGGGCAGTGCCGCCTTCGCCCAGACCGCCACCCTGCCCCCGCCCCAGCTGGTGGAGCAGCGCACCGAGCGCATCCAGCACAAGGACGCGGGCAGCCAGATCGACGAATTGCGCGTGGGGGGCGAAACCCGTCGCATCGATGTCACCACGCAGACCGACGTGCCCGCCTACCAGGTGACGCCGCCCAGCGCCAACGAGGCGCCCGCCTCGGGCGGCCAGCGCACCGGCAGCGGTGGCAAGACCAGCTGGCGAATGTTCAACTTCTGATCGCGCCCGCGCGATTCAACCGACCACGAGCCCCGCGCCATGGCCGTCTTCACCGAAGTCTCCCCTGCCGACGCCACTGCCCTGCTCAAGTCCCTGGAATTGGGCGAGCTGGTGGAACTCAAAGGCATCAGCGGTGGTATTGAAAACACCAACTACTTCCTCACCTCGGAACGCGATGGCAGCCAGCGCCAACACGTGCTGACGCTGTTCGAGCGCTTGAGCTTCGAGCAGTTGCCCTTTTACCTGCACCTGATGCAACACCTGGCAGCGCACGGCATTCCCGTGCCCAACCCGGTGGCCACGCCCAAGGGCGAAATCCTGCTCAAGGTCAAAGGCAAACCTGCCGCGCTGGTCAACCGCCTGAGCGGCCACAGCGAGCTGGCCCCCACCACCGACCACTGCGCCCAAGTGGGTGCCATGTTGGCGCGCATGCACCTGGCTGGGCGCGACTACCCGCGCCACCAGCCCAACCTGCGCGGCCTGCCCTGGTGGAATGACACCGTGCCCGTGGTGCTGCCTTACATGGAAACCAAACAGGCCCAGTTGCTGCGCAGCGAACTGGCCTACCAGAACCACGTGGCCGCCAGCGCGGCCTATGCCGCGCTGCCGCGTGGCCCAGTGCACGCCGACCTGTTCCGCGACAACGTGATGTTCGACCAAGGCCAGCTCAGCGGCTTCTTCGACTTCTACTTCGCGGGCGTTGATACTTGGCTGTTTGACTTGGCGGTCTGCCTCAACGACTGGTGCATCGACCTGCCCACGGGCGCCCACGACGCCGAACGTGCCCAGGCCTTTGTCGCCGCGTACCAGAGCGTGCGCCCGCTGGAAGCGGCCGAGCGCCAACTGCTGCCCGCCCTGTTGCGTGCGGGTGCCCTGCGCTTCTGGGTGTCACGCCTGTGGGACTTCCACCTGCCGCGCGAGGCCAGCATGCTCAAGGCGCACGACCCCACCCACTTCGAACGTGTGCTGCGTGAGCGGGTCGAACGGCCTGTGACCATTGGCGACCTCGACACCCTCACGCCTGCCACCGCATGAAACTGCACCCTGTGACCGCCCGCACCGGCATGCTGTGGGTGCGCGAAGGCATCAAGACCTTCTGGCGCCAGCCCCTGGCCATGTCGGGCCTGTTTTTCCTGTTCATGGCCCTGGTGTCGGTGCTATCGGCACTGCCGCTGGTGGGCACCGCCGTGGCGCTGGCCCTGCTGCCAGCCGCCACGCTGGGCCTGATGGCGGCCGCCCGCGAAGCATCGGAAGGCAAATTCCCCATGCCCACCGTGCTGGCCAGCGCCTTTCGCGCCGGCAAGGCGCGGTTGACCGCCATGCTGCAGTTGGGGGCCTACTACGCGGCCGGCTTTCTGCTGGTGATGGGCATCTCGGCTTTGTTCGACGGTGGGCAGTTTGCGCAGATGTACCTGGGCGGTGGCAATGTCACACCCGAAACGGTGCAGAGCAGCGAATTTCAAACCGCGATGACTGTTGGCATGGCGCTGTACCTGCCGCTGGCCCTGATGTTCTGGCACGCACCGGCCCTCGTGCACTGGCACGGCGTGTCGCCCGTCAAAAGCCTGTTCTTCAGCTTCATGGCCTGCTGGCAAAACAAGTGGGCCATGCTGGTCTACCTGCTGGGCTGGATGAGCGTGTTTGTGCTCGGTGGCGTGCTGGTGAGCCTGATCGCCGGGCTGATGGGCGGCGGCGTGATGCAGGTGGTGCTCTACCCGGCCGCACTCCTCATGGCGGCCATGTTCTTCACCTCGTTCTACTTCACCTTCCGGGACAGCTTCGAAGAGTAACCTCCCCGCGCCGCGCCTAAGGGCGCGTCACCCCCCAAGGGGGGCGACACCAACCGTCCGGCAGAGCCGGCCCGGTGGTGTCCTGGGTTGGGGCACGCGCTCCGGTTGCCCAGCGGTGGGCCCGCCGCCGGGCTGCCCCAAGGCGAGGCCCGCTCCCCCCTGGAGGACAGCGCCCCGCGCAGCGGCGGAGCGTGGGGGCACACTACTCCACCGGCGTCAATTTCGCCACGCTCAACGCCAGCCACTTGGTCCCATGGCGCGGGAAGTTGATCTGGGCACGCGCATCGGCGCCGCCGCCTTCCACGGTCAGCACCTTGCCTTCGCCGAACTTGTTGTGGAAGACCTTCATGCCGGCGCGCACCGCGTTGCCCTCGTCCTTGCGGGGTGGCACGGGGGCGGCCGCCGCTTCGGCCCAGGGCGCCACCGCACCCGCGCCACCACCGTAAGCACCCCGCGGCGAGCCCTGGTCGTTCCAGCCCCAGCGCGCGCCCTTGAGCGAACCCGCCATGCTGCCTGCGGCCGGTGGGCGTGGCGCGATCCACTTGAGGTTCTCCTCGGGCAGTTCGTCGAAGAAGCGGCTCTTGAGGTGATAGCGCGTTTGCCCGTGCAACATGCGCGTTTGTGAATGGCTGAGGTACAGGCGCTTGCGTGCGCGGGTGATGGCCACGTACATCAGGCGGCGCTCCTCCTCCAGCCCAGCGCGGTCGGACAGCGAGTTCTCGTGCGGGAACAAACCCTCCTCCATGCCGGTGATGAACACCGCGTCGAACTCCAGGCCCTTGGCCGCGTGCACCGTCATGAGCTGCACCGCATCCTGGCCGGCCTGGGCCTGGTTGTCGCCTGATTCGAGCGCGGCGTGGGTGAGGAAGGCCGCCAGCGGGCTCAGCGTTTCGCCATCGGGGGTGATGCCATCGATCTGCAAACCCGTGAGTTCGGGCAGCGAGGGATCGAGTCCCTGGCTGGCCGGGCTTTGTGTGAGCACCGCACCGGTTTCGTCCACCGGCAAGGCCACGGCATCGCGGCCAAAGCCTTCCTGGGTCACAAAACTTTCGGCGGCGTTGACCAGTTCTTCCAGGTTCTCCACGCGGTCGGCGCCGTCGCGGTCGGCGCGGTAGTGTTCGAGCAGGCCGCTGTGGTCCAGCACCAGCTCCACGATCTGGCGCAGCGTCGTGCCTTCGGTGGCCTCGCGCA
>DASUIK010000426.1:0-6633 GCA_036279795.1 Burkholderiaceae bacterium
CTTGACCACCTCATCCCCCCTGCTGCCCAACTTCGTGGCCGGCCAATGGGTGCATGGCACCGGCGCTGGCACCCCCCTGTTCGACCCGGTTCTGGGCACCGAACTGGCCCGCGTGGATGCCACCGGCCTGGACCTGCCTGAGGCCTTTCGCTTCGCCCGCGAGGTCGGGGGCCAGGCATTGCGCGCCCTCACCTACCGCCAGCGCGCCGCCTTGCTGGCCCAGGTGGCCAAGGTGCTGCAAGCCCACCGCGACGATTACGAAGCCATCTCGATGGCCAACAGCGGCACGGTGAAGGCCGACACCTCGGTGGACGTGGATGGCGGCATCTACACCGTGGGCGTGTACGCCAAGCTGGGCGATGGCTTGGGCGACGTGTTCCACCTCACTGAAGGCGACGCTGCTCGCCTGGGCAAAGACCCGCTGTTCCAGTCGCAACACGTGGCCGTGCCCACACGCGGCGTGGCGCTGTTCATCAACGCCTTCAACTTCCCCAGCTGGGGCTTGTGGGAAAAGGCTGCGCCCGCGCTGCTCTCGGGCGTGCCGGTGATCGTGAAACCCGCCACCGCCACCGCATGGCTCACGCAGCGCATGGTGCAGGACGTGGTGAACGCGGGCATCCTGCCCGCTGGCGCACTGTCCATCATCTGCGGCAGCGCCAACGGGCTGATGGACCAGTTGCACGCCTTCGACGTGGTGTCTTTCACCGGCTCGGCCGACACCGCCGCAGTCATCCGCTCCCACCCGGCGGTGGTGCAACGTTCGGTGCGCGTCAACATCGAGGCGGACAGCGTCAACTCGGCCCTGCTCGCCCCCGGCGAGGCCAATGCCGAGGCGCTGGACCTGCTGGTGAAAGAAGTGGTGCGTGAAATGACGGTGAAGTCGGGACAGAAGTGCACCGCCATCCGCCGCATCTTCGTGCCCGAGGCTTTGTTCGACAGCGCCGCCAGCGCCATCGCCGCTCGGCTGGCCAGCACGACCGTGGGCAACCCGCGCAATGAAACCGTGCGCATGGGTGCCGTGGTGAGCCGGGCGCAGTTCAATGCGGTGCAAGAAGGCCTGCAAACGCTCAAGGCCCACACCGAGGTCTTGTTTGACGGCAACACCCTGTCGCTGGTGGACGCCGATCCGGCCCTGGCCTGCTGCGTCGGCCCCACCCTGTTGGGCGCGCGCAACCCCGACAGCAACCCCGTGGTGCACGACGTGGAGGTGTTCGGTCCGGTGGCCACCCTCATGCCCTACCGCGACGAAGCCCATGCGCTGGCGCTGGTGCGCCGCGGCCAGGGTTCGCTGGTCTCCTCGGTGTACGGCACGCAAGCCGACGACCTGGCCCGCATCGCACTGGCACTGGCCGACAGCCACGGGCGTGTGCATGTGATCAGCCCCGACGTGAAGGCCGCACACACCGGCCACGGCAATGTGATGCCACAGTCGCAACACGGCGGCCCGGGCCGTGCCGGCGGAGGCGAAGAGCTGGGTGGCCTGCGCGCCTTGCGTTTCTACCACCAGCGCAGCGCGATTCAGGCCAGCACAGCGGTGCTGGGGGCGGGCGTGGCCCCCACATCAGCACAGGCTGCCCAAGCCTGAAACACCACACCAAGAGGAGACAACCATGGACACCCCCAACCTTGACGTGCCCGCACCGGGCAGCAATTTCAACTTTGCCCAGCACCTCATCGAGTGCAATGCCACGCGCCTGGACAAGACAGCGTTCGTTGACGACCACGGCAGCCTGAGCTATGGCGCGCTGTTCGAGCGCGTGCGCCGTGTGGCCAGTGGCCTGTTGGCCCTGGGCCTTCGCCGCGAAGAGCGTGTGCTGCTGCTCATGCACGACAACAACGATTGGCCCGTGGCCTTTCTGGGAGCGTTGTACGCCGGCGTGGTGCCGGTGGCCGTGAACACCCTGCTCACCGCCGACGACTACGCCTACATGTTGGAGCATTCGCGCGCGCAGGCTGCCTTGGTGTCGGGCGCCTTGTTGCCCGCGCTCACCTCGGCCATGGTCAAGAGCGACCACGAGGTGAAGAAGGTCATCGTCTCGCGCCCGGCCGCGCCGCTGCACCCGGCCGAGATGGACATGGAGGCATTCGTCGCCGCCCACACGCCCGCCGCCAAGCCAGCGCCCACCTCCCCCGATGACCCCGGCTTCTGGCTCTACTCGTCTGGCTCCACAGGTCGGCCCAAGGGCACGGTGCATTCGCACGGCAACCCCTACTGGACCAGCGAGCTGTACGGCAAGCGGGTGCTTCAACTCACCGAAAACGACGTCTGCTTTTCGGCCGCCAAACTCTTTTTCGCCTACGGCCTGGGCAACGCCCTGACCTTCCCCATGTCGGTGGGGGCCACCACCGTGCTGATGGCCGAGCGCCCCACTCCCGAGGCCACCTTCAAACGTTGGACCGGGGGCGTGGGCGGCGTGAAACCGACGGTCTTCTATGGCGCACCCACCGGTTTTGCCGGCATGCTGGCCAACGCACAACTGCCCGCCGCGGGCGACGTGGCGCTGCGCCTGGTGTCCTCCGCCGGCGAGGCCTTGCCGGCCGAGCTGGGCGAACGCTTCAAGCGCCACTTCGGCATCGACATCGTGGACGGCATCGGCTCCACCGAGATGCTGCACATCTTCCTGTCCAACCGACCCGACCGTGTGCGCTACGGCTCCACAGGCTGGCCGGTGCCGGGCTATGAGATCGAGCTGCGCGGCGACGACGGCGCGGCGGTGCCCGATGGCGAGCCGGGCGACTTGTACATCCACGGTCCGTCAGCGGCCATGATGTACTGGGGCAACCGCGAAAAAACGCGCGAAACCTTCCAGGGCGGCTGGACCAAAAGCGGCGACAAATACGTGCGCAACAGCGACGGCAGCTACACCTATGGTGGCCGCAGCGACGACATGCTCAAGGTGAGTGGCATTTACGTCTCGCCCTTCGAGGTGGAAGCCACCTTGGTGCAGCACCCCGCCGTGCTGGAGGCGGCCGTCATTGGCGTCAACGACGCCGATGGTCTGGTCAAGACCAAGGCCTTTGTGGTGCTGACGGGCAAACAGGATGTGACCGAGGACGAGCTCAAAGCCTTCGTCAAAGACAAGCTGGCACCCTACAAGTACCCCCGCCAGATCGAGTTCGTGAGCGATCTGCCCAAGACCGCCACCGGCAAGATCCAGCGCTTCCGGTTGCGCGAGCGCGATAAACAGGCATGACCGCACGCGCCCCCCAGTTCTGTTTGATCGACTGGGCGGGCCGCCCGGTGGAAATCGAACACCAATGGATAGAGGCCGGCGCCAGCGACGGCCCGCTGCTGGTGTTTCTGCACGAGGGTTTGGGCTCGGTGTCGATGTGGCGGAATTTTCCTGCGCGCCTCTGCGAGCGTCTGGGCTGGCAGGGCCTGGTGTATTCGCGGCCGGGCTATGGCCAATCCACTCCCCGCCCGCTGGACCAAGCCCTGGAACCAGACTTCCTGGAGCGCCAGGCGGTGGAGGTGTTGCCCGCCGTGCTGCAGGCCTTGGACGTGGATGGCGCCCAGCGGCCGCTCTGGCTGCTGGGCCACAGCGACGGTGGCTCCATCGCGCTCATCCATGCGGCCCGGTTCGCCGGCAGCGTGGCCGGGCTGGTGGTGCTGGCCCCCCACATCATGGTGGAAGACATTTCGGTGACCAGCATCGCCCGTGCGCGCGAGGCCTACCTGGGCACCGACTTGCGCGAGCGCCTGGCCCGGCACCACCGCGATCCGGATTCGGCCTTCTGGGGCTGGAACGACGTGTGGCTGTCCCCCGCGTTTCGCGACTGGTCCATCGAGGCGCTGCTGCCTGCCATCAGCTGCCCCGTGCTGGCGGTGCAAGGGGAGCAAGACGAATACGGCAGCCTGCAGCAGGTGTTCGGTATTGCGCGAGCCACCTCAAACACCACAGTGGAAGTGCTCGCGGACTGCGGCCATTCGCCCCACAAGGACCAAGCCTCATCCTTGTTGGACCGTGTCCAGCGCTTCGTGTCGGAAAACACAGCGAAATGCCCCGTTGACAAGGGTTAACACTGTGCAAGCCTCCGCAGGTCATGCACTATATTGCAACAACCTGCTGGATTTGGCGCACCGAACCGCCCACAAGGCGTGCAACATAGCTCATTCAGTGTTTACCCCAGTGGAGGCGTTTTCTGATTTATGTGTTAATAGTTTACACATAAAGTATTTCGGGTAATTCACTATCGCCAACCAGGCTTGGGCCACCTACAGTTCCCACTCGATTCAACTTCTCTGGAGACTCCCCATGACCACCCGCCGACTTGTTCTTTCCCGCAGCGCCGCCATCATTGGTGCCGCCTCCTCCGGCCTGCTGCTGCCCGAAATCGTTCGTGCCCAGTCGGGCAAGGTGCGCGTGGGTTTCATGCTGCCGTACACCGGCACCTTCGCCCAACTGGGCGTGGCCATCGAAAACGGATTCCGCATGGCCCTCAACGAGCAAGGCGGCAAGCTCGGTGGCCGTGAGGTCGAGTTCTTCAAGGTGGACGACGAATCCAACCCCGCCAAGGGCATCGAGAACGCCAGCCGCCTGGTGGAGCGCGACAAGGTGGACGTGCTGGTGGGCACGGTGCACTCGGGCGTGCAAATGGGCATCCACAAGGTGGCACGCGACACCGGTGTGCTCAACCTCATCCCCAACGCCGGCGTGCACATCGCCACCCGCGCACAGTGCGCGCCCAACGTGTTCCGCACCTCGTTCAGCAACTCCCAGCCCACGCTGGCGCTGGGCAAGGCCATGGTCGAGCGCGGCCACAAGAAGGCCGTCTGGATCACCTGGAACTACGCCGCTGGCGACGAGGCGTTTGAAGGTTTCGAGAAGAGCTACACCGAAGCGGGCGGCACCATCATCAAGAAGCTCGGCCTGCCCTTCCCCAACGTGGAATTCCAGGCACTGCTGACCGAAATCGCCTCGCTCAAGCCCGACGCGGTGGCTTGCTTCTTTGCGGGCGGCGGTGCAGCCAAGTTCCTGCGCGACTACGCAGCTGCCGGCCTGAACAAAAACATCCAGCTCTACGGTTCCGGCTTCCTGACAGAAGGTGTGCTGGACGCGGCCGGTGACGCTGCCAACGGCGTGCTGACCACCATGCACTACAGCGACTCGCTGGACACCCCGGCCAACAAGAAATTCCGCCTCGACTACGCCAAGACTTTCAAGCTGCAACCCGACGTGTACGCCGTGCAGGGCTACGACACCGGCTTGCTGCTGATCAAGGGCGCCAACGCAGTCAAGGGCGACCTGTCGAACAAGAAGGCCCTGTACGCCGCCATGGAAGGCGCCACCATCGACAGCCCGCGTGGCAAATGGAGCATGAGCAAGTCGCACAACCCGGTGCAGGACATGTACCTGCGCAAGGTGGACAACAAAGAAAACAAGGTCATCGGCATCGCACAGAAAGCCGTGGCCGACCCCGGCACCGGCTGCAGAATGGGTTAACCCCCGCGCCGCCCGCGGCGGCACCCCCAAAGGGGGCGATGCCTGCGGGCCGGGAAACCCGGACCCGCGGCATCCTGGGTTGCACACACTGCGCCACCGCCCCACCCCGTGCCCACCAACGGCGGTTGACCCCGCCGTTTTTTTTGAGCGCCATGGACCTCGCCAACTTCCTCATCCAATTGCTCAACGGCCTGCAATACGGCTTGTTGCTCTTCATGCTGGCCGCCGGCCTGACGCTGATCTTCGGCATCATGGGCGTGGTCAACCTGGCCCATGGCAGCTTCTACATGATCGGCGCCTACATGGCCTGGTCCATGTCGGCGCTGTTCGGCAACCTGTTCGTGGCCATCGTGGTCGGCGCGGTGTTGTCGGTGGCGCTGGGCTGGGCGCTGGAGTGGGTGCTGTTCCGGCACTTCTACCACCGTGACCACCTTGACCAGGTGCTGCTGACCTTTGGCCTGATCTACATCTTCGAGGAGCTGCGCTCGCTCTTGTGGGGCGACGACGTACACGCGGTGCAAATGCCGGCCTCGCTCGATTGGGCCATCCCGCTGACCGACAACCTCTCCTACCCGGTCTACCGGTTGGTGATGTCGGGCATCTGCATTCTGCTGGCCCTGGCCCTCTACCTGCTGATCTCCAAGACCCGACTGGGCATGAAGATCCGCGCGGGCGCCTTCAACCACGACATGACCGAGGCCCTGGGCATCAACATCCGGCTGATCCACGGCATCGTGTTCGCCATCGGCGTGGGCCTGGCCTCGGTGGCCGGCATGATCGCCGCGCCCATTTCCAGCGTCTACCCCAACATGGGCAGCACCGTGCTCATCATGTGCTTCGTGGTGGTCGTGATCGGTGGCATCGGCTCGGTGCGTGGTGCTCTGGTGGCGTCGCTGCTGGTGGGTCTGGTGGACACCTTTGGCAAGGTGCTCGTGCCTCAGCTGGCCGGCATGTTGGTCTACATGGTGATGGCCGCCGTCTTGCTCTACAAGCCCGAAGGCTTGTTCAAACACTGAAGAACCAGGGACAACATGAGTGCTTCATCCAAAGCCCCTCTGGAGCGCCTGCCACGCGCCATCAACATCGGCCTGCTGGTCGGTGGACTCGCATTGGCGGCCTTCCCCCTCGTGCCCATGGAAGGGCGTGATTTCTACCTGCAGATGCTCACGCAGATGATGATCCTGGCCAT
>DASUIK010000427.1:0-5099 GCA_036279795.1 Burkholderiaceae bacterium
GCAGACGACAACGGTGAATTCACGGCCTGCACAGTGCAGCTTCCGTGCCATCCCCGGCACGGCTTTTGCTGATACCCACGCATGGAACTCACACCCCGCGAGAAAGACAAGCTCCTCATCTTCACCGCCGCCTTGCTGGCCGAGCGGCGCAAGGCGCGTGGCCTCAAGCTCAACTACCCCGAGGCGGTGGCCCTCATCAGCGCCGCCGTGATGGAGGGCGCGCGCGACGGAAAGACCGTGGCGCAACTCATGAGCGAGGGCCGCCTGGTGCTCACGCGCGAAGACGTGATGGAGGGCATCCCCGAGATGATTCCCGACATCCAGGTCGAGGCGACCTTCCCCGACGGCACCAAGCTCGTCACCGTCCACCAACCCATCGTCTGAGCCCTGCCATGAAACACATCGCCACCCTCGCCGCCACGCTCAGCACCCTGCCCGCCTTCGCGCACGACGGCCACGGCCTGTTCGGCAGCCATTGGCACGCCAGCGACGCGCTGGGTTTTGTGGCCGTGGCCGCTGTTGCAGCGGCCTTCCTCTGGTTCACCCGGGGCGGCAAATGATTCCCGGCGAGTACCTGATCGATGAAGGTGAACACGCCCTGAACCCGGGCCGCCGCACCCTGAGCGTGCTGGTGAAAAACACCGCCGAGCGCCCCATCCAGGTGGGCTCGCACTACCACTTCAGTGAAACCAACGGTGCACTGGACTTTGACCGCGCCGCCGCACGCGGCATGCGCTTGAATATCGCCAGCGGCATGGCCGTGCGCTTCGAGCCGGGCCAGCAGCGCACCGTCGAGCTGGTGGACTTCGCGGGCGAACGCATCGTCTACGGATTTCGCGCGTTGACCCAAGGAAAACTTTGACCATGGCCAGCATCCCCAAACGCGCCTACGCCGACATGTTCGGCCCCACCGTGGGTGACCGCCTGCGCCTGGCCGACACCGGCCTCGTCGTCGAGGTGGAGCAGGACCTGACCTTGCGCGCCGGTGGCTACGGCGAGGAAGTGAAATTCGGCGGCGGCAAGACCATCCGCGACGGCATGGCGCAGAGCCAGCGCACGAATGCCGAAGGCGCCATGGACACCGTGCTGACCAACGCCCTGCTGATCGACCACTGGGGCATCGTCAAGTGCGACATCGGGCTCAAGCATGGTCGTATCGCGGCAATAGGCAAGGCCGGCAACCCCGACACCCAGCCCGGCGTGGACATCGTCATCGGCCCGGGCACCGAAATCATCAGTTGCGAGGGCAACATCGTCACCGCAGGCGGCATCGACAGCCACATCCACTTCATCTGCCCGCAGCAGGTGGACGAGGCCCTGGCCTCGGGCGTGACCACCATGCTGGGCGGCGGCACTGGCCCGGCCACCGGCACCTTTGCCACCACCTGCACACCCGGCCCCTGGCACATTGAGCGCATGCTGCAGGCGGCCGATGGCCTGCCCATGAACATTGGCTTCCTGGGCAAAGGCAACGCCAGCCGGCCCGAGGCGCTGCGCGAGCAGGTGCACGCCGGCGTCATCGGACTGAAGCTGCACGAAGACTGGGGCACCACGCCGTCGGCCATCGACACCTGTTTGGACGTGGCCGAAGAAACCGACACGCAGGTCGCCATACACAGCGACACGCTCAACGAGTCGGGTTTTGTGGAGAACACCATCGCGGCTACCAGGGGCCGCACACTGTGCGCCTTTCACACCGAAGGCGCGGGCGGCGGGCACGCGCCCGACATCATGCGGGTGGTGGGCGAGGCGAACTTCCTGCCCTCCAGCACCAACCCGACCATGCCCTACACGGTGAACACGCTGGACGAGCACGTGGACATGCTCATGGTGTGCCACCACCTCGACGCAAGTATCCCCGAGGACCTGGCCTTTGCCGAAAGCCGCATCCGCCGCGAAACGATTGCCGCCGAAGACATCCTGCACGACCTGGGCGCCATCAGCATGATGAGCAGCGACAGCCAGGCCATGGGCCGCGTGGGCGAGGTGGTGATCCGCACTTGGCAGACCGCCGACAAGATGAAACAGCAGCGCGGCGCCCTGCCTCAGGACAGCAGCCGCAACGACAACTTCCGCATCAAGCGTTACATCGCCAAATACACCATCAACCCGGCCATTGCCCACGGCATCTCGCACATCGTGGGTTCGGTGGAGCCGGGCAAATGGGCGGATCTGGTGATCTGGAAGCCGGCCTTCTTTGGCGTGAAACCCGCGCTGGTGCTCAAGGGCGGCAGCATCGCCTTGGCCGCCATGGGGGACCCCAACGCCTCCATCCCCACGCCGCAGCCGGTGCACTACCGGCCGCAGTTCGGCGCCTTCGGCGGCGCGCTGACCCGTGGCAGCCTGAGCTTCGTCTCGCAGGCCGCGCTGGACGCCGGCGTGGCCCAGCGCTACGGCTTGGCCAAACAGCTGGTGGCGGTCAAAGGTTGCCGCAGCACCACCAAGGCCAGCATGGTGCACAACAGCCACCTGCCGGTGATGGAGATCGACCCTCAGCGCTACACCGTGCGCGCCGATGGCGTGCTGCTGACCTGCGAGCCGGCCACACGGCTGCCGCTGGCGCAGCGCTACTTTTTGTTCTGATTGATGAAACAAGTTTCCAAGCTGATCCCCCAAGGCCACGGCCTGGCCGAGGTGCTGCTGCGCCGCGCGGCCTGCGTCACCCTGGACTGGGACTTGCGCCAGAAAAGCCGGTTTGATGCCGAGACCAGCGACGGCCAGCGGGTGGGCGTGTTCCTGCCGCGCGGCACCGTAGTGCGCGGCGGCGACGTGCTGCTGACGCAGGATGGGGGCTTCATCCGCGTGCTGGCCGCGCCTCAGGCGGTGCTGCGCATCACCGCTTGTGCCCAGCATGGCAGCCCGTTTGACCTGACGCGCGCGGCCTACCACCTGGGCAATCGCCACGTGCCTATCGAGCTGCAACCCGACCACCTCAAGATCGAGCCCGACCACGTGTTGGCCGACATGCTGCGCCAGATGCACCTGATCGTGAACGAAGTGCATGAGCCGTTCGAGCCCGAAAGCGGGGCCTACGCGCAAGGCAGCCATGGCCACTCCCATGCACACGTTCACGCTGGCGGTCAGGGTCACCACGGCCACGCCCACTGATGCGGCGCCCGCTGCGTAAACCTTCGCGCACGGCATCGCGCGTGCCTGCCCCCGGCCCGGCCAGCCTGCTGCCCCTGATCTGGCTGGCCTCGCCGGCCCTGCCCATCGGCGGCTTCTCTTACTCCGAAGGTCTGGAAGCAGCGGTGGACGCCGGCCTAGTGCACAACGAAAGCAGCGCCAGCGCGTGGGTGAACGATCAGCTGCACCTGAGCCTGGCGCGCGCCGACCTGCCGGTGCTGGCCCGCGCCCTGCCCGCCTGGCGCCGCCGCGACTGGGCACGCCTGACCGACCTGGACGACTGGGTGCGCCAGACCCGCGAGACGGCCGAGATGCGGCTGCAGACGGAGCAGATGGGGCGCTCACTCATCGAATGGCTCAAGACCGTGCAGCCCGAAAGCCTGCAAGCTTTGCAGGCCCCCACCGCGCTGCAAGCCCCCACCTACCCCGTCGCCTTCGGCCTGGCGCTGGCCCTGCACACACCGGCCACCACACCCGTGCGCGATAGCCTGCTGGCCTTCGCTTTCGGTTGGGCCGAGAACATGGTGCAGGCCGCCATCAAGGCCGTGCCCCTGGGCCAGGCCGCCGGCCAACGTTTGCTGGCGCGCCTCATGGCCGACATCCCCGCCGTGGTGGACAAGGCCAGCCAACTGCTCGACAGCGAGCGCCAATCGTTCTGCCCCATGCTGGCCATTCTTTCGGCCCAACACGAAACCCAATACTCACGCCTGTTCCGATCATGAACACACCCGCCCTGCACCACATCCCCGGCCGCACCAAACACCTGCCCCCGTTGCGCGTCGGCATTGGCGGCCCTGTCGGTTCCGGCAAAACCACCCTGCTGGAAATGTTGTGCAAAGCCATGCGCCAGAAGTACGACCTGATCGCCATCACCAACGACATCTACACCAAGGAAGACCAGCGGCTGCTCACCGTCAGCGGCGCCCTGCCTGCCGAGCGCATCCTGGGCGTCGAAACCGGCGGCTGCCCTCACACCGCCATCCGCGAAGACGCGTCCATCAACCTCGAAGCCATCGACCGCATGTTGGGCGACTTTCCCAACGCCGACGTGGTGTTCATCGAGAGCGGCGGCGACAACCTGGCCGCCACCTTCAGCCCGGAGCTGAGCGACCTCACCATCTACGTGATCGACGTGGCGGCAGGCGAAAAAATCCCGCGCAAGGGTGGCCCCGGCATCACCAAAAGCGACCTTTTCGTCATCAACAAGACCGACCTCGCCCCCCACGTGGGCGCCGACCTGGAGGTGATGAAAGCCGACACCGCCCGCATGCGCCCTGACACCGCGCGCCGCCCTTGGGTGATGACCAACCTTAAGACGCTCAGCGGTGTGGACCAGGTGGTCCGCTTCATCGAACAGCGTGGGATGCTCACAGCCGAAAAAGCCTGAGCTCAGACCGGTACAATCAGCGCCGCTGGCAACAGCGTGACCCAGGAAGCGTGGCAGAGTGGTCGATTGCACCGGTCTTGAAAACCGGCAACCCGCAAGGGTTCGTGAGTTCGAATCTCACCGCTTCCGCCAAAAGGCCCCTTCAGGGGCTTTTTTTACGCCTCTTGATGTGGGACAAGAGACAATTTTCTCTATATAGTTCGATTCACAGAGTGTCACAGAAGACCATACAAGCGCATCAAGCGATGTGGGACAGGATGGTGACACAACTGTTTGTCCCACAACACCTAGGGAATAGCCATGCCAAAGCAGACGAAAGAGCTTTCGGCTCTGGAAGTCAAGAGACTGGCCGAACCGGGCCGCCACCCTGTTGGAACCGTGGCGGGGCTATACCTGTGGGTGCGCGATGGTGGATCGAAAAGTTGGGTCCTACGCGCAGTGGTCAAGGGAAAGCGCGCAGACCTTGGCTTGGGCGGTTATCCGTCCGTCACCCTTGCCGACGCAGTCAAACGAGCCCGAGAGATGCGCGAAATCATTTGGAAGGGTGATGACCCCCGCGCGGAAAAGAAGGCCGCCAAGGCAGCCC
>DASUIK010000428.1:0-4514 GCA_036279795.1 Burkholderiaceae bacterium
AGGCGCCCTGGTCACCGAGGGCAAACACTTCCCCGACCGCAGTCTGATTGTGGGCAGCCCGGCGACGGTCAAGCGTGCGCTGAGTCCCGAGCAAATTGAGGGTTTGTTGGCCAGTGCCGCGAATTACCAAGCCAACGCAAGGAGGCATGCGCTGCACCTGGAGGCTGTAGCGGAGCCGTGATGGCGCGGCAATCCGCAGTCGAACCAAGCGTATAGTGCTCTCTCAGGCGCACACTGCGCTTTTTTTATCGACGCCCCTGCTGTTTTTGATGAGAGACGACGGCTCTCGGTCGGCTCAAAGATGCCTGCAAAAACATCGCCGGTAAAAATTTCTCAGCTTATGCGTCCAAATTTCTCAACTGATGCTTACCCATGCCGTGTAAGCCGTTGATTCATAAGACCTGAAATTCTCGGCTTATGCGGTGGCTTACAGCGCTTGTAGGTAGACGCATAAGCTGAGAAAAAGAGACCCTTCAGTTGAGAAACTGAGGGGTCTTTTTTTTGAGGTCCCAAAACCACGGGGTGCGTGCGGCACGGCGGCAGTGGTACATGTTGTTGGCCCCTAACCACCGTCTCTTCCTACCGACAGCCCGCGACCTTACTTGCTACGGGACGCGGTGTCAGAGTCGGCTTGGGTGTGCAAAGCGCGTCGGCAGGTTGGCGGGTAGCTTGGCCATGCAGGCGCTGAACAAGGGCGACTGGAGCCAGTGCGCGAGCCACCGTTTCACTTGGCCCAAGGGCAAGTGATCAAACCAGGCTGGGTCAATGGCGGCGAATTGCCTGACGAACGGAAAGATGCCGATGTCGGTGGCGCATGGCGATGCGCCGCCCAAGAAGGCCGCGTCTGCCAAGCGCTCTTCCAGAGGCTGCAGCAATGCCTGGACAGCCTGTGTGCGGTGATGCTCGCGCATGTCACTGACCGTTGAGTGCTGCTCGGTTGAGAACCGCTCCGGGTATTTGCAGCGGTCCAGGTGGTGCTTGAATTCACCGTCGTTGGTGTGCAGCAGTGCGGTGTTGGCGTCGCTTTGTGCCAGTTGCCACCACGCCTGTACCGACTCGGCCTGATCGGGTTGTGTCAGCGGTGTCAGCGCCCACTCGACGATGTCCCAGCTCTGATCAATGACGCGCCCGTCGGTCAGCACCATGACCGGCACCGTGCCTTTGGGCGAAGCCGCCAGCAACGCCGCCGGTTTGTCGCGCAAAACAATTTCGTGCGCGTCAAAAGGAATGCCGGCGACCAGCAAGGCCATGCGGGCACGCATGGCGTAGGGGCAGCGGCGGTAGGTGTACAGCAGCGGTCGAGGCGAGGTCATGTCGGTTCTGGGCTGTGCCGGCGGTGGGGGTCACCCGCCTGACTTGGGCGTTCTTTCCGGCGCCTGCCAGCCAAAAAACATCGGGTACACCTTCTCCACCACGGGCCCGTTGAAGTCCCAGGCCAGGCACTGGCCGAGGTGGGCGGGGGGCTGGCCGTAGGCGGGTGGGGCGAAGGAGGCGGTCTGGGTCTGGAACGCGGCGGTGGCGAGGTTGAACAGCAGTTCGCGCAAGTGGGTGCAGCCCTGGATGCCGCCCAGGTGGCGCTGTATGGTCTGGCGCCAGCCTCGGCCGATCACCTCGCCCACCATGCGTTGCAAGGGCGCCATCGCCTGTGGGCAGGGGCCGTGGGGGTAGGCGTCCATGGCCACGGCCACGTCGCGGATGACCATGCCTTCGTCGATGCTGACGCGCAGCAGCATGTGGTGCACCGGCTGACCAGGTTCCCAGCGGCCTTCGCCTTCGATTTCAAAGCCGTGGGGTTTGCTGTCGTGCAGTTCGCCTTCGATGTCCCACAGGCCATCGTCGCGGCGGAAGCCTCGGTATTCGACGCGGCGGGTGTGCATCAGGGTGCGGGGTTGGGGGGCGGGCAATGGCAAGGCGCGAGCTCCATCGGTCAAAGGGGGGATGGCGCATTTTCCGGCATGGCGGGCGCTGGGGTGGCACACTGGTCACATCCCGTCTGCCAAGCGATGCCATGACACACGATCACCCCCATTCCCACGATGACGGCGCCTCACACGTCCGCCACCCGGCCTGGAAACACGATGGCGTGCGTGTGGTGCCTGGCAACCAGCTGGATGGCAATGTGCCGTCCACGCCGGGCATGGACCGCAAGGCGGCGATCAATTTTGCCCGTGTGGGCGCCCAGAAGCTGTGGGCCGGCACGGTCACCATCCACCCCGACGCGAAAACCGGTGCCCACCACCACGGCCCGCTGGAGAGCGTGATTTACGTGGTGCGTGGCCGCGCGCGCATGCGCTGGGGAGAACAGCTGGAGTTCACCGCCGAAGCCGGGCCGGGCGATTTCATTTACGTGCCGCCGTATGTGCCGCACCAGGAGATCAACGCCAGCCCCACCGAGGTGCTCGAATGTGTGCTGTGCCGCAGCGATGGTCAGGCCGTGGCGGTGAACCTGGACATCGAGCCGGTGGAAAAGCCGGAGCAGGTGCTGTGGGTGGACCCCACGCACCCGACCGGCGGCGTGTGAGCAGCGGCGGCTGAACGCCGCTTCCTCACGCGGGGTGCCTCAGACCGGTCGGCCTTGTTGCGCCAGCAGCCAGACCGGCGCGTCCTGCAGGGCCACGGGGCGCAGGAAGCGGTCAATGGCGGCGTCGCCCACCGAGGTGGTCATGGGCTGCGTGCTGGAGGGCCAGGGGCCGCCGTGTTGTTGGGCCGCGGTCACGGCCACGCCCGTGGGCACACCGGCAAACAGCACCCGCCCGGCAATCGCCATGGCGCCGCGCACCAGGGCACGTGTGTCGGGCGAGTCGGTCTCGGCGCCCCAGAGGGTGACGGTCAGGCTGCCGCCCACCGCATGCAGCACTTGCAGCACATGCGCCACCGAGTCGGCCCACACGATCACGCTGGACGGGCCGAACACTTCCTCGCGCAGGGCGTCCTTGGCGATGAAATCGGCCGCCTCGACCTGGGCCAGGAAGGGGCGCGGCGCTTCGGCGTTGCCGACTTCGCGCAGCAGGGGCTGTGCGCCCGCGTGCACCAGGTGCTCGACGCCGGCATCGAACGCCTGGCGCATGCCGGGCGTCAGCATGGCGTGGGGGTTTTGTGCGACCAGCGCGGTGTGCAACTGGGCCACGAAGGCTTCGCTTTCCGCGCCCTTGAGCAACACGATCACGCCGGGGCTGGTGCAGAACTGGCCGCAGCCCAGGGTGATGGAGCCGGCCAGCGTGGCGGCGAGTTCAGCCCCTTTGGTCGCCAGCAGGGGGGGCAGCGCCACCACGGGGTTGATAGAGCCCAGCTCACCGTAGAACGGAATGGGCCGGGGGCGGGTGCTGGCTTCAGCCTGCAGGGCCGCACCACCCCGCGTGGAGCCGGTGAAAGCGCCCGCGGCGATGGCGGGATGGCGCACCAGACGCACACCCACATCGGAGCCGCCACCCTGGATGAGGCCCACCAGGCCGCTGGGCAGGCCTTGTGCGCGCAGCACCTGCTGCACCAGCCCGAACACCCGGTTGGACAAATGCAGGTGGCCGCTGTGGGCCTTGACCACCACCGGGCAACCGGCGGCCAGGGCCGAGGCGGTGTCGCCGCCCAGCACGGAAAAGGCGAAGGGGAAGTTGCTGGCTGAGAACATGGCCACGGGCCCCAGTGGCACGCGCTGGCGCACCATGGCGGGGTGGCCCACGGGCGGCGCGCCAGGCACCGCCGGGTCGTCGGTGAAGGCAAAGGCCACGCCGCGTTCGGCCATGTCCGCAAAGCGGCGCAGCTGGAAGGCGGTGCGGTCCAGTTCGCCGTGCAGGCGCACCGGGCCCAGGGCGGTTTCGTCGTCGGCCAAGGCCACCAGGCCTTCGCGGTCGGACTCCAGGGCGGCGGCCAGGCCGCGCAGCAGGGTGGCGCGTTGCTCGCCGCTGCTGGCGGCCCAGGCGGCAAAGGCGTCGCCCGCGGCGGCGGCGGCGGCGTCCACCTGCTCGGGCGTGGTGGCGGGCAGCGGTGCGCCCAGGGCTTCGCCCGTGCGGGCGCGGAAGGATTGCAGTGTTTTCATGGTCATTTGCGCAACAGTGGTCATCAGGACCGCTCACGGGCGGCCGGCGTGCGGTGTACGCCGCCAGCTGATTCCCCCACCGGGGACACCGCCGGGCTGGCTTCGCCAGACGGCTGGTGTCGCCCCCTGGGGGGTGACGCGAAGCGGCGCGGGGGGCTGGTCATGCCACAGGGTGGTCGGCCAGCTTTTCGAAGGCTTGTACGAGGGCGGAGTGGTCCATGTCGGCCAGGCCCTGGGCGGCGCAGGCTTGCATCATTTGCGCGGCGTTGGCGGTTTGGGGCAGGGCCACGCCCAGTTCGCGTGCGCCTTGCAGGGCCAGGTTCAGGTCCTTCTGGTGTAGCTTGATGCGGAAGCCCGGGTTGAAGGTGCGCTTGATCATGCGTTCGCCATGCACCTCCAGGATGCGGCTGGCGGCAAAACCGCCCATCAGCGCCTGGCGCACCTTGGCCGGGTCGGCGCCGGCCTTGCTGGCAAACACCAG
>DASUIK010000429.1:0-2464 GCA_036279795.1 Burkholderiaceae bacterium
CCTGCACACGCGCCCCCGGCGCGCGGCTGACCCCTCGCCAGGCCCCTCTGCGGGCCCCTCTGGTTTTGCCTGTCGCGGCGGCGCTGCGGCGGGCAGGCCACGTCAGCCTTTCTGTCAGGACTTTCACTATGCTTCATCCCACGTGCGCCATGGCGGCAGCGCTCGCCGTCCTTCCGTGCGCCTTCGCACACGCCCAGAACACCTCTCCCAGCACCCTGGCCCCCGTCACCATCTCGGCGGAGCGCGACGGCGACCCGTCCCGTCAACAGGCCGAGGCCGAACGCAGCCTCACCCCTGGCGCCGTCTCGGTGGTCGAGGGTGAAGACCTGCGGCTTCGCAACGTCGGCAGCCTGGCCGACATGTTGCGCTACACCCCCGGCGCCTGGGCGGCCAGCGGCATGACGGGCGATTCGACCTTTTTGTCCATCCGCGGCTCCAACCTGGACGCCACCAACTACGACGGCAACGGTGTGAAGCTGTTGGTCGACGGCCTGCCCGTGACGGCGGCGGACGGCAACAACCACAACCGCGACGTCGACCCCTTGGCCATGCGGCGGGCCATCGTGGCGCGCGGCGCGAACGCACTCACCTACGGCGCCAGCACGCTGGGCGGTGCCATCAACTTCATTTCGCCCACCGCGCGCGACGGCGAGCCGAACGAGGCTTCGCTCCAGCTGGGCAGCCACGGCCAGCGCCAGGTGCGCGCCACGGTGGGGACGGTGGCGGGCGATGTCGATGCCTTGGTCAGTGTCGAGGCCAAGCGCAGCGACGGGTTTCGCGCCCACCAGAAGCAGGCACGCGAAGGGCTGTACGCCAACCTGGGCGTGCAGTTGGGCGAGGCTGTGAGCACACGCTTCTACCTGACCCGCATAGACAACGACCAGCAGCTGCCCGGCGCGCTGACCTGGGACGAGTTCAAAACCAACCCCCGCGCCGCACAGGCCGCAGCGCTGACCGGCCATTACCGGCTGAACGTGGACACCACCCGGGTGGCCAACCGCACGGTGTGGGAGATCGACGCCGACAGCAGCCTGAGCGTGGGGGTGTCTTTTGAGGAGCAGACGCTTTACCACCCCATCGTCTATGCCCCGCCCTACTTCTCGCTGCTGATCGACACCACCCAACGCAACCTGGGCGCGGCGTTGCGCTACCAGCGCCGCATGGGCGAGCACGACCTGCTGGCGGGCCTCAACCACGGGCGCACCAGCGTCAAGGGCGGCAACTACAGCTACGTGCCGGGTGGAACGCAGACGCTCAGCACGGCGGTGGACAACAGCGCCAACAACACCGAGCTGTTCGTGATGGACCGCTGGAAGTTCGCGCCCCAATGGACGGCGGTGTATGGCGCGCAGGCGGTGTCCGGCCGCCGCGAGGTCCGCAACACCGATGTCGCCAGCGGCGCGGTGCGCAACCCCCAAGCGCGGTTTGACAGCCTCAACCCGCGTGCCGGCGTGATCCGCGACCTGTCGCCGACCACCCAGCTGTTCGCCAACGTGAGCCGCCTGTACGAAGCCCCCACGCTGTACGAGCTGGACGACGACGTGCGAGGCAACAACGCCACCCTGGACGCGATGCGCGGGACGGTGCTTGAACTGGGCACGCGTGGCAGCCACCGTTTTGATCGCCACCGCCTGCACTGGGACGCGGCTGTTTACTACGGCCACCTGAACGGCGAAATCCTCTCACGCGACGATCCGAACGCCCCCGGCACCAGCTTGTCCACCAACGTGGGCCGCACCGTCCACGCAGGCGTGGAGGCCGTGGTCGGTGCCAGCCTGGCACTGGGTGATCAAGGCATGCACCGTCTGGAGCCGCTGCTCAGCATCACGCTCAACCACTTCAAGTTCAAGAACGACGCGACCTACGGCAACAACCGCTTGCCCGCTGCGCCGCGCTACGCCATCAAGGGCGAACTCATGTACCGCCACGCCAGCGGCCTGTTCTTCGGGCCAACCTTTGACCTGGTGGGCCGCCGTTTCGCCGATTTCAGCAACACCTACAGCATTGGCAGCCATGCCCTTTGGGGTTTGCGCGCGGGCTACACCACGCCGCGCTGGGAGGTGTACGCCGAGCTGCGCAACGCCGGCGATCGCAAAAACGTGTCCTACTTCAGCGTGCGCGACGTGGCGGCGGGCAATGCCGCCATCCTCAACCCGGGCGAGCCGCGTTCGCTCTTCGTCGGCACGCGCCTGAGGTTCTGACGTGAAGCCCTCGATGCAAGCTCTGCGTGTCGGCCGCGAGCCGGTGGCCGACACATCGGCGTTGTACCGCCGCGTCTGGCGCTGGCACTTTTACGCCGGGCTCATCTGCCTGCCTTTTCTCGCGTTGATGGCGGTCACGGGTGGGTTGTATGTGTTCAAGGCGCCCATCGAGTCGCTGGTCTACGCGTCGTTGCGAACGGTGGACAGCCCGCCGGGCGATGCGCTGGACGCGGAGACCTTGGTCAGTCACGCAGTGGCTGCGC
>DASUIK010000430.1:0-5899 GCA_036279795.1 Burkholderiaceae bacterium
AGTCTCCGTCGGAAGCGGTGCCCATCGGCCAGGTATTCGGCCGATGGGCACTGGTGATACAAGCCCAAGAACGGAGCTGGAATGAGCCTGGAAACCACCATGAGTGCACCCCCGGTGCTGGCCGAAACCGGCAGTGAACGCATGCAGCAGATTGCCAAGAAGCAACGCATGCAGGACTTCTTCTTCCACCGCATCACGCAGCTGTTTTCGCTCGTGGTGCTGTTTGCGTTGATGGGCATCATTGTTTCCCTGCTCGTCAACGCCTGGCCCACCTTCCACAAGTTTGGCTTGCGCTTCATCTGGTACGTCGAGTGGGACATCGTCAACGAGGAGTTCGGCGCGGCCATCGCCATCGTCGGCACCCTCATCAGCGCCAGCCTGGCCTTGTTGCTGGCCGTGCCGCTGGCCTTTGGCATCGCGCTTTTCCTCACCGAAACCTGTCCGGCCTGGCTGCGCCGCCCGCTGGGCACCGCCATCGAATTGCTGGCCGCCGTGCCGTCCATCATCTACGGCATGTTCGGCCTGTTTGTGTTTTCGCCCTTGTTCGCCACCTACGTCCAGGTGCCGGTGCAGGAGTTGATCGGCGGCATGCCGCTGGTGGGCTGGCTGGTGGGCGGTGCGCCCACGGGACTGGGCATCCTGTCGGCGGCCATCATCCTGGCTTTCATGGTGTTGCCTTTCATCGCCGCCGTCATGCGCGATGTGTTCGAAATCGTGCCGCCCATCCTGCGTGAGTCGGCCTATGGTTTGGGCTGCACCACCTGGGAGGTGGTGCGCCGCATTGTGTTGCCCTACACGCAAAAGGGTGTCATCGGCGGCATCATGCTGGGCCTGGGGCGCGCGTTGGGTGAAACCATGGCCGTGACCTTCGTCATCGGCAACGCCAACCGCCTGCCCACCTCGCTGTTTTCGCCCGGCACCTCCATCGCATCCACGCTGGCCAACGAGTTCGCTGAGGCAGCCGACTTCCACCTCTCCACCCTGTTTGCGCTCGGCTTCCTGCTGTTTGTCATCACCTTTGTGGTGCTGGGCCTTGCCAAGATCATGATCTCGCGCGCCGAAAAGGCCAAAGGTCTCTGACATGGACTTCAATCAAACGCTCTACAACAAGCGCCGTCGCGCCAACGCCGTGGGTCTGACCCTGTCCATGGGCGCCATGGGCCTGGGCCTGATCGTGTTGCTGTGGATTCTGTTCATCCTGTTCAGCAACGGCTTTGCCGCCATCGACTGGGCCATGTTCACCCAGGACACGCCGGCCCCCGGCACCGAGGGCGGCGGCCTGCGCAACGCCATCGTTGGCAGCCTGATGATGCTGGGCTTGACGGTGCTGGTGGCCACGCCTGTTGGCATCCTGGCCGGCGTCTACCTGGCTGAATACGGCGACACCAGCAAGACCGCTGAGCTGACCCGTTTTGTCACCGACATCATGCTGTCGGCGCCGAGCATCGTGCTGGGCCTGTTCGTCTACGCCATCGCGGTGGCCACGGTGGGCAACTTCTCGGGCTACGCGGGCAGTTTGGCCTTGTCGCTGATCGCCATCCCCGTGGTGGTGCGCACCACCGAAAACATGCTGCGCCTGGTGCCCGGCAGTCTGCGCGAGGCGGCCTTTGCACTGGGTGCGCCGCGCTGGAAGGTGTCCACCATGGTCACCCTGCGCGCGGCCCGCAGTGGCGTGATCACCGGCTTGCTGCTGGCGGTGGCCCGCATCAGCGGCGAGACCGCTCCCTTGCTGTTCACTGCGCTCAACAACCAGTTCTTCAGCACCGACATGGGCAAGCCCATGGCCAACCTGCCTGTGGTGATTTTCCAGTTCGCCATGAGCCCTTACGACAACTGGATCCGCCTGGCCTGGGGCGGCGCCTTGCTGATCACCCTGGCAGTGCTGGTGCTCAACATCCTGGCGCGGGTTTTCTTCCGCGACCGCGCGCCGCGTTGAACGCGGCCCCAAACATCTGAAAGACGGAAGCCTTCACCATGACAGCCACCGCCACCTCTGTTGAAACCCGCAACGCGCTGGAAGTGCGCGACCTGAACTTCTTCTACGGCAAGTTCCAGGGCCTGCGCAACGTCAGCATGGACATCGCCGAACGCAAGGTCACGGCCTTCATCGGTCCCTCGGGCTGCGGCAAGTCCACCCTGCTGCGTACCCTCAACCGCATGTACAGCCTCTACCCAGGCCAACGCGCTGAAGGCCAAATCAATTTCTACGGCCAGAACATCCTCGACCCCAAGCAGGACTTGAACCTGCTGCGGGCCCGCATCGGCATGGTGTTCCAGAAGCCCACGCCGTTCCCCATGTCCATCTACGACAACATCGCCTTTGGCGTGCGCCTGTATGAAAACCTCAGCCGCAGCGAGATGGACGAGCGCGTGGAATGGGCGCTGACCAAGGCCGCGTTGTGGAACGAGGTCAAGGACAAGCTCAATCAAAGTGGTCTGTCGCTCTCTGGCGGCCAGCAGCAGCGCCTGTGCATCGCGCGCAGCGTGGCGGTCAAGCCCTCGGTGTTGCTGCTCGACGAGCCTACCTCGGCGCTCGACCCGATTTCCACCGGTAAGGTGGAGGAACTGGTGCACGAGCTCAAGGCCGACTACACCATCGCCATCGTGACCCACAACATGCAGCAGGCCGCCCGCTGCAGCGACTTTACCGCCTACATGTACCTGGGCGAGCTGATTGAGTTCGGCCAGACCGAGCAGATCTTCTTCAAGCCCAAGCGCACCGAAACCGAAGACTACATCACCGGAAGGTTTGGTTGATATGAGCGACAAACACCTGTCGAGCCAGTTCGACGCCGATCTGAACACCGTCTCCACCCGCGTGCTGGAGATGGGCGGCCTGGTTGAATCGCAGTTGCACCAGGCGCTGTACGCGCTGGTGCACCTGAGCCTGGAAACCGCCAACCAGGTGATCGAAAACGAGAACCGCGTCAACCAGATGGAGCGCGAGATCGACCACGACATCACCTCCACCATCGCCCGGCGCCAACCCACCGCACGCGATCTGCGCTTCCTCATGGCCATCTCGCGCACCACCTCCAACCTGGAGCGCGCTGGCGACGAGGTGGCCAAGGTGGCGCGCATGGTCAAGTCCATCATCGAGAACGGCTCGCCCCGCTCGCTGCCCATCGCCGAGCTGCGGCTGGCGGCCGACCTGGCGGCGGCCTTGATGCGCAAGTCGCTCGACGCCTTTGCCCGACTGGACACCAACATGGCCATTGAGATCATCAAAGGCGATGACGCGGTGGACGTGGAATACGACGGCTTCCTGCGCAAGCTCATCACCTACATGATGGAAGACCCGCGCAAGATCACCCCCAGCCTGGACCTGCTGTTCCTGGCCAAGGCCATCGAGCGCGTGGGTGATCACGCCAAGAACATCGCCGAGTCCATCATCTACATCGTCAAGGGCGAGGACGTACGCCACACGCCCATGGCCACCGTGGAGAAACTGGCCCAATGAGAAAACTGCCCCGTGTGCTGGTGGTGGAGGACGAGCCGGCGATTGCCGAGTTGATCGCTGTCAACCTGCGCCACAACGGTTTTGCACCCACCGTGGTGTTCGACGGCCAAGCCGCGCAGCGCGAGGTCGATGCCGTGTTGCCCGACGTCATCCTGCTGGACTGGATGCTGCCGGGCGAAAGCGGTGCGAGTCTGGCACGACAGTGGCGTCGCCACGAGCGGACCAAGACCGTGCCCATCCTCATGCTCACCGCGCGCAGCGACGAGTCGGACAAGGTTCAGGGCCTGGACGCCGGTGCCGATGACTACATCACCAAACCCTTCTCCACCCAAGAGTTGTTGGCCCGCATCCGCGCCGTGCTGCGCCGCCGCGCGCCGCAGATCGTCAACGACTCGGTGCAGGTGGGCTCGCTGGTGCTGGATGCCGCCACCTACCGCGTGAGCTACGCTGGCCAGGAACTCAAGGTCGGGCCGACCGAGTTCAAGTTGCTGCACTACCTCATGAAACACGCCGAGCGCGTGCACACGCGTGCCAGCCTGCTCGA
Organism: Burkholderiaceae bacterium; assembly: GCA_036279795.1. GTDB lineage: Bacteria > Pseudomonadota > Gammaproteobacteria > Burkholderiales > Burkholderiaceae_C > Hydrogenophaga. Next base: position 4,005 of record DASUIK010000430.1, read on the forward strand.
CAAGATCTGGGGCGACCACGTCTACATCGAGGAGCGGACGGTGGACGTGCACATCAAGCGCCTGCGCGAGTCGCTGGGCGAAGGTGGCGCCTTGATCGAGACCGTGCGCGGTGCCGGTTACCGGCTCAGCGCGCAGGCGGTGCGCAACCAGGCGCCGCCAACCGTTCAGCCTGCCACGTCCGCTTCATGATCCGTCGCACCCTGGAGCTGTTGGTGCTGGTGTCGGCTGGTGCCGGCTGGGGCGTTTATGTGGGTTCTTTTTCGTTCACCCTCGGCGGTGCCGTGGCGGGCGGCTTGCTGTGGGCGGTGCTGGACAATGTTCGGGCCGGTCTGGTGCTGCGCTGGCTCAGCCGTGGTGACGCGAGCACACCTCCCGCCGTGGGGTCGGTGTGGGCCGAGGTGGGTGAGCGTGCCCGCAAGGCCATGCTCAAGCTCACGAGACAGGCGGCCGACAGTGAGGCCCGTTTGCAGAAGTTCTTGGAGGCCATGCAGGCGTCGCCCAATGGCGTGGTGCTGCTCGACTCGGGCTGGCACATCGTGTGGTGCAACCTCACGGCGGCCCAGCACTTGGGCATCGATGGCAAGCGCGATCTGCAGCAGATCATCAAGAACCTGGTGCGTGATCCTGGTTTCACGGCCTACCTCACGACCGGAGATTTTTCGGGTCCGGTGGAGATTCCGGGGCGTGATTACCTGCAAGACCCGCCGCAGCGCATTTCGGTGCAGGTGCACCCGTATGCCGAAGGGCGTATGTTGCTGCTCTCGCGCGACGTGACCGCCCTGCAGCAGGCCGAAACGATGCGCCGCGATTTTGTCGCCAATGTGTCCCACGAAATCCGCACGCCGCTGACCGTGCTCAGTGGCTTTGTGGAGACCATGCAGAACCTGCCGTTGGACGAGTCCGACCGAGCGCGGTACCTGGGTTTGATGGCGCAGCAGGCGCAGCGCATGCAGACGCTGGTCAACGACTTGTTGACGTTGTCGCGTCTTGAAGGCAGTCCAGTCCCAGGGACAGCTGAGAACTTTGACGCCGCCGAGTTGCTGGATGCGGCTTTGGATGAGGCCAGGGCCTTGTCGGACGTGCTGGCCCACGGCTCACATGAGTTGGTGCGGGTGTTTGGCCCGGCGTTGACCCTGGTGGGCAGCCGCAGTGAGTGGTACAGCGCGGTGTCCAATCTGCTGAGCAATGCGGTGCGGTACACACCGGCCGGTGGGCAGGTGTCGGCCGGTTGGCGTTTGTTGCCCGATGGCGCTGCTGAGTTGGCCATCTCGGACACCGGTCCCGGCATCGCGCCAGAACACCTGCCTCGCCTCACCGAGCGCTTCTACCGGGTGGACAGAAGCCGCTCCCGCGAAACCGGCGGCACAGGCCTGGGCTTGGCCATCGTCAAACACGTGGTACAGCGCCACGGCGGCCAGCTGCGCATCGAGAGCCGGCTTGGCAAGGGGTCGGTGTTCACGCTGGTCGTGCCAGCGCAGCGCGTGCGCGTCACTGCGCTGTAACGGGCGCTGCGCGGCGGTAGATCAGCAGGGTCTCCTTGCGGTCGTTCAAGCGCGGAACGGTGCGCTCGAAGGTCCAGTCCGACAAGGTCACATGCCGGCTCAGTCCGGCCAGCGATTCCGGCGACACCACCAAGGCCTGGCAGCTGCTCTGCGGGTTGGCCGCGAGTCGGTAAAGCGTCAAGCCGCCGTGGTGCTGGAGTGCCACGATCTGGCCCTGCGTCAACCCGTGCACCAGCACGCATTCCCGGTCGGCGGCCAGCGATTGGGCCATGCGGCGCGCCATGGGGCCATAGCTGCGCCCATGGTCCAGCAGGGGCAGCCACAGGCTCATCAAAAGCAACCAGCACAAGGTGCTGCCGGCGGCGGGCAGCACCAGGCTTTTCCACAGCGCG
>DASUIK010000431.1:0-2637 GCA_036279795.1 Burkholderiaceae bacterium
CCTGGCCGGCTACAACCACGTGACCCAGGTGGTGAGTCCGGGCGAATACGCGGTGCGCGGCGGCCTGATCGACCTCTTCCCCATGGGCTCGCCCGTGCCCTACCGCGTGGACCTGTTCGACGACGAGATCGACAGCATCCGCACCTTCGACCCCGACAGCCAACGCAGCCTCTACCCCGTGCCCGAGGTGCGCCTGCTGCCCGGGCGCGAGTTCCCCATGGACGAAGCGGCGCGCGCGCGTTTTCGCAGCCGCTGGCGCGAGCTGCTCGAAGGCGACCCGACCAAAAGCCGCATCTACAAAGACATGGGCAACGGCGTGGCCACCGCCGGCATCGAGTACTACCTGCCGCTGTTCTTTGAGGAAACGGCCACGGTGTTCGACTACCTGGGCGAGCAGGCCACGGTGGTGTTGCACGGCGACCTGGAGCCGGCCTTCCAGCACTTCTGGCAAGACACCAAGGAGCGCTTCCGACTGGTGCAAGGCGACCCCGAGCGCCCGGCCCTGCCGCCCGAAGCGCTGTTCCTGAGCACCGAGCAGTTCTATGCCGGTGCCAACGCCCACGCACAGCTTTCGCTGCGCCCCGGCGTGGCCGACGTCGATGACTCCGCCCACTTCCAGAAGCTGGGCGAGCTGGCCGTGGTGCGCGGCGCCGAAGAGCCGTTGGCTCGGCTGCAAGCTCACATCCGCAACACCCAGCAACGCGTGCTCATCCTGGCCGAAAGCGACGGCCGACGTGAGAGCCTGCTGGACTTCTTGCGCGCATCGCAACTGAGCCCGCCAGCCTTCGACAGCCTGGCCGAGTTCGAACAGTCGGACGAGAAAGTGGGCATCGCCACCTCGGCCTTGGCCGTGGGTTTCTGCTGGCTCGAAGGCGGGCTGGACTTCGTCACCGAAACCGAACTGTTTGCCGCTGGCCCCACCACACGCCGGCGCAAGAAGCAGGAACAGGTCAGCGATGTGGACGCGCTGATCAAGGACCTGAGCGAACTCAACGTGGGCGACCCGGTGGTGCACGCGCAGCACGGCATCGGCCGCTACCACGGGCTCATCAACATGGACCTTGGGGCCGGCAACACCGAGTTCCTGCACCTGGAGTACGCCGACAAGGCCACGCTCTACGTGCCGGTGAGCCAGTTGCACCAGATCAGCCGCTACACCGGCGTGAGCGCCGACGAAGCCCCGCTGCACAAGCTGGGCAGCGGCCAGTGGGAAAAGGCCAAGCGGCGCGCCGCCGAGCAGGTGCGCGACGCCGCCGCCGAGCTGCTCAACATCTACGCCCGGCGCGCCGCACGCGAGGGCCACGCCTTCCGCTACAGCCCGCAGGACTACGAGCAGTTCGCCACCGATTTCGGCTTCGAGGAAACCGCCGACCAGCGTGCGGCCATCCATGCCGTCATCCAGGACATGATTTCGCCCCGCCCCATGGACCGGCTGGTGTGCGGTGACGTGGGCTTTGGCAAAACCGAGGTCGCCCTGCGCGCGGCCTTCGTGGCGGTGACCGGTGGCAAACAGGTGGCCTTTCTGGCCCCCACCACCTTGTTGGCCGAGCAGCACTACCAGACGCTGGTGGACCGCTTCAGCAAATGGCCGGTGAAGGTGGCGGAGATGAGCCGCTTCCGCTCGGCCAAAGAAATCAACGCCGCGCTCAAGGGCGTGTCGGACGGCAGCGTGGACATCGTGGTGGGCACCCACAAGCTGCTGAGCGAAAAGACGCAGTTCAAGAACCTCGGCCTGCTCATCATCGACGAGGAACACCGCTTTGGCGTGCGCCACAAGGAGCAGATGAAACAACTGCGTGCCGAGGTAGATGTGCTCACCCTCACCGCAACGCCCATCCCGCGCACCCTGGGCATGGCGCTCGAAGGCTTGCGCGACCTCAGCGTGATCGCCACAGCGCCGCAGCGCCGCCTGGCCATCAAGACTTTTGTGCGCAACGAAGGCACGGGCGTGATCCGCGAAGCGGTGCTGCGCGAGTTGAAACGCGGCGGGCAGGTTTACTTCCTGCACAACGAGGTCGAGACCATCGAGAACCGGCGCCAGAAGCTGGAAGAAATCCTGCCCGAGGCGCGCATCGCCGTGGCCCACGGCCAGATGCCCGAGCGCGAGCTGGAGCGCGTGATGCGCGACTTTGTGGCGCAGCGCTACAACCTGCTGCTGTGCTCCACCATCATCGAGACGGGCATCGACGTGCCCACGGCCAACACCATCGTCATCAGCCGCGCCGACAAGTTCGGCCTGGCGCAGCTGCACCAATTGCGTGGGCGCGTGGGCCGCAGCCACCACCAAGCCTATGCCTACCTCATGGTGCCCGACATCGAGGGGCTCACCAAACAGGCCGCGCAGCGCCTGGACGCCATCCAGCAGATGGAAGAACTGGGCAGCGGCTTCTACCTGGCCATGCACGACCTGGAGATCCGCGGTGCCGGCGAGGTGCTGGGCGAGAACCAGAGCGGCAACATGCTGGAAGTGGGCTTCCAGCTCTACAACGAAATGCTCAGCGAGGCTGTGGCCTCGCTCAAGGCCGGGCGCGAGCCTGATCTGCTGAGCCCGCTGAGCGTGACCACCGACATCAACCTGCACGCCCCCGCCCTGTTGCCCGACGACTACTGCGGCGACGTGCACCTGCGCCTGAGCTT
>DASUIK010000432.1:0-9904 GCA_036279795.1 Burkholderiaceae bacterium
GACCTTGGCCATCGCACTGATCAAGATCGCCAACGACATCCGTTGGCTGGCCAGCGGCCCACGCTGTGGCCTGGGCGAATTGCGCCTGCCCGAAAACGAACCAGGCAGCTCCATCATGCCCGGCAAGGTCAACCCCACGCAATGCGAAGCCTTGGTGATGTTGTGTGCGCAGGTGCTGGGCAACGACGTCGCCATCGGCATCGGCGCCGCCGGCGGTCAGTTCGAACTCAACACCGCCAAACCCCTGCTCGCGCACAACATGCTCCAAAGCCTGCGCCTGCTCACCGACGGCATGCGCAGCTTCGAGCAGCACTGCGTGCGCGACATGGCACCCGACCGTGCCCACATCGCCGCCCTGCTCTCGCAATCGCTGATGCTGGTGACCGCGCTGAGCCCCCACATCGGCCACGACCAGGCGGCCACCATCGCTCAAAAAGCCCAGCACGACGGCAGCACACTGCGCGAAGCCGCATTGGCGACGCAGCTGGTCACGGCCGAACAGTTTGACGAATGGGTGCGGCCCGAGCGCATGGTTTGAACAGCGCCACCAACCGGTGCTGCGTATGGCAGCGCACAGACGCTGGTGTAAGCGGACTCTAAAGTGGCCGCAGGCAACCGCCCCAACCCCACCAGATCGGACATCACCATGAAAATCGAACACCCCTCTTTTGCCGCAACGGTTGCAGCCCTGCTTATGGTCACCGCCACCGGCTGTGCCGTCACCCGAGGCCAGGAAACCGTGGGTGCCTACATCGACGACACCGCCATCACCACCGCCGTCAAGAGCGAACTGTTTGGCAACAAGGTTGTCGACGGCACTTCGGTCAGTGTGGAAACACTCAACGGCACGGTGATGTTGTCCGGATTCGCCAAGAGCGCGGCAGAACGCAGCACGGCCGAAGGCCTGGCACGCAACGTCAAGGGCGTGCGCGCCGTGCGGAACGAGCTCGTGGTTCGCCCCTGACCCAGACGCCCCGTGAGGCCACCCGATCGCCGCGCCCTCACAGGCGCGGCGATCTTCTTTTATTGGCGAGGTTCGCCCCGCCGGTTGACCGTCACGGTGGCGCCGGGTGGCGTTGTGGTCTGCATCTGGTGGGCCTGACCACGGAAGCTGTAAACCACCTCGTAGTGGTCCAGCTGGCCTGAGCCCCCCACATCGGCACAGCGCTGCACGTCGCGGGTGCGTCCGTCGTCGGGTCGGTCATTGCCACCCACGCGCGAGCCCACCGCGGCCCCGGCCACGACCCCACCCACGGTGGCGATGTCGCGCCCGCTGCCGCCGCCGATCTGGTGGCCCAGGATGCCTCCGATCACCGCGCCGGCGAGTGCTGCGGGCACGTTGCTGCCGTCGCGCTGCGGTGCCAAGGCTTCACGCTCCATCCAGCAGCGCTGCTCGGGCGGCCCCATCACCGCGCGCACGGAACTGACAGGCGCCTCGTAGAGCCGCTCGTTGCGGCGGCGGCGCGCATCGTAGAAACCCATGGCTTCTGGCGCGTACCGCTGCTCGTCCACAACCACGTTGGCGGCCAGGGGGCGCGCCGACGCCACGCGTTCGTTCAAACCCATGGATGCTGGGGACGGATACCGCCCGCGCCGCAACACCTTGCAGCCGTCACGGAATCGGGCGTCCTCGCAGACCTCCCAACGATCGCTCTGGACCACGGCGGACGACGCGCCGTCGCGAAAGCCGGAACGCGCAAGGTCGGGTAGGCGCTGCTGAAACGAGAGGGTACGCCCCTCGAAGCGCTCGCCCTCAAACAGCGTGATCTGCGCCGAGGCCGGCACGCACAGGCCCACCAGGCTGGCGACCAGCGCCAGTCGCATGCAGGTGGTGGCAGTGGTGGTGGGGGTGTTCATTGCTTCACCACCAGGTCGTTGCGCACGTTGTGCACGCCTTCAATGGTTTTCGTGAGGATGATCGCGCGGTCGATCTGTGCGCGGCTGTCCACGAACCCACTGAGGATGACCTCGCCCTTGCGGGTCTCCACCGCAATGTCCATTCCCTTGATGCCATCGTCCTTGGTGAAGGCGGTTTTGACACGTGCGGTCACCACGGTGTCGTCGATCTTGTTGCCCACCGTGGAGGCGCCTACCTTGACGCTGAGCTTGTTGTCCACCTGCTTCACGCCCGACACGCCACGGGCCACCGATTCCGCCAGCGACATCTGTTGCGGGTCGTCGACAAAACCACTGAGCTGGACCTCGCCCTTGCGGGTTTCGACCATCACATCCATGCTTTTGAGTGTGGCCTCGGCCAACAAGGCTGTTTTCACCGCCGTGGTCGTCACGCTGTCATCGATCTCGGTGCCGACGGTGGTGGTGGCCGGTGGCGGCAAGTTGGCCGCCACCGGTTCGGTTTTGCTGCAAGCCGTGCTCAGCACGGCAAGCGCCATCACGCTCATCAGCGCGAGTGGCAAGGTTCTGAACTGGGACATGAGAGGGACTCCGTTTCACAGACCCCCAGGTGAGGGTCCTCCGCCCAGTGTGGCGGCCATGCTGCACCGCGTCGGTGCGCTGGCGAACGCTGGTTCAGCGCGCCGGAACGCCGATGCTGAACTCGCGCAACACGCCGCCGCCTTCGACGCTGCCGCTGAGCTGAGCGCCAGCGCCCAGCCGCGCCATGCAGTCGGTGTGGTCGGCCTCGTGCTTGAACACCGCGCAACGGCGCTGGCGTTGGGCTGCCTCATCCACGGGCACGAGCAGGGCGCCACGGCGAGCGTCGGCAAAGGCGTTTCGGGCTTCGCGTTCGCAGTCTGAACGGCTCTGCGAAGTCCGCCCTTCTCGGCAGTCCTGCATGTCCTGGCGCAAGCGCAGGGCGGGGTTGTCACTGGCCGCCTGCGCCGAGGCGATCAGGGTCAGGCCCAGCGCCACGCACAACAGGGCAAACACAAGTGGCGTCGGCAAGCGACGCATCGGTGGCACAACGGTCATGGCGGTTCCTTCGGTGAATGGAGGGGCCAGCAACCGCCTGTGCGGCCACCGGTGAGACACACTATTTGTTGGTCTCGTGGCCGATAACGCCGCCAATGGCAGCGCCGCCGAGGGTCCCCGCGGTGCTGCCTCCGGTGAGGATGGCGCCGCCCAAGGCGCCCACCCCCGCCCCCACGGCCGTGCCGCGTTCCTGGCGGTTCATGCCAGAACATGCCCCCAGGCTGAAGATGGCGGCAAGAGCAAGGATGGCCGTGCCGCCGCGCAATGTGTGTGTCATGTCAAGCCTCTTTGCTTTCAGTAGGTGCTGCGCGTGCCGACGGCGGTGGTCACCGCAGCACGCGCATGCTCCGCTCGGGCCAGGCACCTGACTCAAGTCAGACACCCTGGGCAAACCTCCCGTTCCGCAGATGCGGACAGGGCGCCGTGTTCACCATGAACGGTGCAAGCACCTTGCACCCGCCAGACCCAGGTGTCGGTGCGCTGCCGAACACAAGACCGACGCGGCATGGGTGCGTCAGCACACAGACGGTGCTGGCACTCGGCCCCATGCTGGTCGAGCGCCCTCTGCGCCTCACCACAACCACCCCAACTAGGACACACCATGCTCGATATGAAGACCACCGAACAAGAGATTGCACACACCGTGGCCTCGGCCGATCACGCCATCAACAGCGCAGGACGCACGCTGAGCAGCGCACTGGAGGGCGTGGCGCCTGTGTTGCACCAAACAGCCGATCGCCTCAACGACATGGCTCAGCAGGGTGTGGACGCCATGCGCAACGGATCGGCCGAACTCACGGAGCAAGCCCGACGTGCCAGCGACAAGACCGCGTCCTACATCCGGCACGACCCCATCAAGTCGGTCTTGATCGCTGCCGCTGTGGGCGCGGGCGCCATGGCCCTGTACGGCTTGCTGCGCCAGGGCCATGGTGCAAGCCAGCGCTGAGTCGCCAGGGCGCCGCCACCTGGTCCAGGCGCTGGCGCGCTTGCTGGCAGCCCACCCGGCCTGGGTGCTGGCCCATGCACAGGGTTACGCCGAGCTTGGGCTGGAGCAGGCGCAGATGGCACTGGCACAGTGGCGCCGCCGCCTGGCGCTGCAACTGCTGGCAGGGGCCTGTGCCATGCTGGCTGTGGCCCTGGCTGGTGTGGCAGCGATGTTGTGGGCCACCGCCCCGCTGCCGGCAAGTCCTCGCCTCTGGGTGTTGGTTCTTGTGCCGCTGTTGCCTGCGTTCGGCGCATTGGCACTCACGCAGGCGGCACGCAGCGTGCCTGACGGCGGCGGCTTAACGCACTTGAGGCAACAATGGGCGGCCGATCTGGCCGTGCTGCGCGAGGCCAGCGCGCCATGAGTGCCGCCATCCAGAAGCTGGAACACTCACGCGATCGCATTCGCCGCCATCTGATTCGCAGCAGCGTCGCAGACCACCAGCAACAGCGCCGTTCACGCATGCGTCGGCGCAAGTGGGTCGGCGTGGCTGTGGTGGCGGGGCTGGTGACGGGCTTGCTCATCTGGCACAAGCCCTGGCGCAAGGCACCAGGCTTGGCCGGCGTGACCGCGTTTCTCATCGCCTGTATGCAAGCGCCCGGCATGCTCACAACACTGGCGGCTCGCGTGGACAGCTTGGCCACCTGGTGGCGTGCGCTCACACCGGATCAGTCGACCGATGTGACGGACGGCGGCACCAACGGCCAGTCCACTGCCGCCGACACCCGGTCTCACCGGGCACAACCGCCCACATCGGCCCCTTGATGGGCAAAGACGTAGCGGCACTGACGCCGCTTGGCTTCGTACATCGCTCGGTCGGCACAGCCCAACAGCTGCTCCGCATCCACAGCCTGACCCGGGCGCCGAACCACGATGCCGATGCTGGCTTGCACCTCCAGGCGCAAAGCGCCCAGTTGTATGGGGGCTGAAATGGCCGCAACCAGCTTGGTGGCCACCTGGGCAATGTGCGCCACCGAAGGGGCGTGCAAAAGCAAGCAGGCGAACTCGTCGCCACCCAGCCTGGCAGCGATATCGGCCGCACGCACCGCCTGCGCCAGACGGCTGCCAACCACCGCGAGCAACTCGTCGCCCACGCGGTGACCATGTGTGTCATTGATGGACTTGAAATGGTCCAGGTCAATGAACATCACCGCCAGGTCGTTGTCCAGCGCCGAGCTGCGCACGAGTGCTTGGGTCAGGTGCTCGGTGAACGCGCGCCGGTTGGGCAGTGAGGTCAGACCATCGTGGTTGGCCAGGTAGCGCGCCGCGCGTTCGCCCTCACGGGTCTTCTCCAGCAATGAGCGCAGCTGCCGCAACTCGGCCTCGGTCTCGGCCAGGCGGCGGCACAGCTGCTGGTGTTCGGTGCCCGCAGGGGGCGGCTCGGGACGGGGCAAGGGCACGGTCAACACACCCATGCCCAAACCGCCGTACCAGGTGTTGGTTTCATTGCACATGCCAGGGTGGCGACACATCGCTATGGCAAGTGCTCCTGCCCAGCCGGTCGAACCTCAGCTGCGGGCCATGCACGCCCCGGTGGGCGTGGTCTCTTGTCGTTTCTTCGTGCTGCATGGTGTCCTTTTTGATTGGCGGACACCCATGCGCCCAAACCGTCCGCACAAAGGTAGCAGCGGCGCTGTGGCTGGTCTGTGCGCTGGGTAACGCGCCGCGAGCTGCAGGGGCAGTGTGTGCGCTGTCGCACAGACCGCCCAGGTCAGCGGCCGCACCATGCGGTCACCCCTTTTGGGGGGGTGAAAAGGGCCCATGAAAACCTACCTCGCTTGCCTGGGCACACGCCCCGAAATCATCAAGATGGCACCGGTCCACCGTGAGCTCACGGAGCGCGGCCACCGTGTGTTGGTTCTGCATACCGGGCAACACGAAGCCGTGGCCGATGTGCTGTACCAGTTCTTCGGCATGGGTCCCGACATACGCCTGCCCGCACAACGACGAACCAACCGCTTGGGCGACCTCACGGCCCTGCTGCTCGAGGGGGTGGACCGCGTGCTGGGTGACACCATGCCCGATGTCGTGCTGGTGCAAGGCGACACCACCTCGGCGTTCGTGGGCGCTCTCGGTGGCTACTACATTGATCGCCCGGTGGCACACATCGAAGCGGGTTTGCGCACCGGCACGCGAGAGCCTTTTCCGGAAGAAAAGAACCGCGAACTGATCGCACGGTTGGCCCACTGGCACTTCGCGCCAACGGCCCGCACACGCGAAAACCTCGTGCGCGAAGGCATCGCCACCGACCGCATCCATGTGGTGGGCAACACCGTCATCGACGCCGCCCGCTGGACCCAAAATCGCATCCAACCGTCAACGTTTCCGGCTTTGGGTTCCGTGCCCCGCGGTCCGGCCATGTTCCTGGGCGCGCACCCTGGCAGCCGCCTCTTGTTGGTGACGGCACATCGACGCGAAAACTGGGGCCTGCCCATCCACAACATTGCGACGGCGGTGGGCTGCCTCCTGGCAGAGCACAGCGACCTGATCGTCGTTTGGCCGCTGCACCCCAACCCTGCCGTTCGGGCTGAAGTGGAGCCGGTGATCGCCGCGTTGGAGCCCAACCAGCGTTCCCGTGTGTGCCTGACCGAACCACTCGACTACCCGGCCCTGATCACCTTGCTGGCCCGTTGCCACATGACGCTGACCGATTCCGGTGGCATTCAAGAGGAAGCATCCGCCCTCGCCAGGCCAGTGCTGATCGCACGCGACAGCACCGAACGCCAGGAACTCGTGGACGCTGGAGGCGCGTTGCTGGTAGGCACCGACGTTGACCGCATCGTGATCCAGGCATCGAGGCTGCTGGGCGATGGCGAGAGCTATCGCCAGATGCAAGTGCAGACCAGTCCCTTTGGCGACGGTCAGTCGGCCGTGCGCATTGCCGATGTGCTGACAGCCGCTCATTGAGCGGCGTCCGCCAGGGCAGACCAGCCCGCCCTGGCACAAAAACGTGGCACACCAACCTGGCTTCAGGCAGCAGCAGAAGCCGCTGCAGCCGATCGCGGCATCGGTGACCGAAGCGGCCTCATGACGGGCACAGGCGTTGCCGCAACAGGGGTCAGCATGGCGGCCACTTCAGTGGCCAGCCGCTGGGCAAGGCTCTTGGCGCGCGCCAAGGTGCTGCACTCAACCAGCACCCGAACCACAGGCTCAGTGCCCGAGGCACGCAACAACACCCGACCCGTGCCGCCCAACTGCGCCTCGGCGCGCTCTTGAAAACGCATCATCCAATCACCGTCGGCCATTTTGGCGCCTCCAGCCAAGGGCACGTTGACCAGAAACTGCGCGTTCATTTTCAGCGCTTCACACAGCTGCGACAACGAGCGGTGCGAACGTTTCATGGCCACCATCACCCGCAGCGCCGCGATCACGCCGTCGCCGGTGCTGTGCCAGTCCAGCCCGATCAAGTGGCCAGAGCCTTCACCGCCCAGGCGCCAGCCACGTTGCTTGAGCAGGCTCAGCACATGACGGTCTCCCACCGCTGCGCGGGCGAAGTCGAGTCCACGCTTGGACAACGCATGCTCCAAACCTTGGTTGCTCATCAGGGTTCCGACCACTCCGCCTTGCAGACCCTCGTTGATCTGGGCATCCACCGCGAGCACGTACAACAATTCGTCACCACCGTAGATGCGACCCGTGGCATCGACCATGACCAGTCGGTCGCCATCACCGTCCAGCGCCACGCCGAGGTCGGCATGGTGTGCCAGCACGGCCTGACTCAAGTGCTTGGGCACGGTGGCCCCCACCTTGTTGTTGATGTTCACGCCATTGGGCGAGATGCCCACCGCCACCACCTGTGCGCCCAACTGGCGAAACACCGCCGGCGCGACCTGATAGCAGGCCCCGTGGGCCGCGTCCACGACAACCTTCATACCCCGCAGGTTCAAGCCCGTTGGCATGGCCCTTTTGCAGAAATCGACGTACAGCTCACCCGCATCGCGCAGTGTGCTGCTCATGCCAAGCTGCGCCGACGGCACACAGGGCAACGGACCGGCCATGGCGGCCTCGATCTCGCGCTCCAGTTCGTCGGGAAGCTTGTCTCCCGAGGCCGAGAAAAACTTGATGCCGTTGTCATCGAAGGGGTTGTGCGAAGCACTGACCACCACACCCGCTTGATAGCCCCGCATGCGGGTGAGGAATGCGATGGCCGGGGTGGGCAGTTCACCGCACATCACGGTGTCCACGCCTGCGGCCGAAAAACCCGCCTGCAGCGCCGCTTCGAACATGGGCGCCGACACGCGCGTGTCGGTGCCGATGGCCACCGTTGGCCTGGGGTTGCATGTGCTGCGCCGCGCCGCAATCAAAAGCCCCGCAGCCTGTGCCAGCCGCATGATCGTTTGCGGCGTCATCGGTTCGACGCCCACCTGCGCACGCACACCGTCGGTGCCAAACATTCTCTGGGTTGTCATGAAATTTGCTCCAAAGGGTGAGAAACAGCCACCCTCCGGTTCACATGTGTCCGAAGAGCGAAGACGGACCATAGGTGAGCGAACCAGGGTGGTCTGTGCGCTGGCGCACCGGCGTCACTATGTTCGCCATCGAACAGACCAGAGCGGTCAGCGGCCACACCATGGCCTCTCCACCACCGGAGCAGCACGTGCCCTCTGTCTTGCCCCTGACCGCCGCCTCGCCGAGCCTGTTTGCCCAGTGGAGCGAGCAGCCACTGACGCTGCTGCTCGCAGCCAGCCTGGGGCTGATCGTGCTGCTCATGATGATCTACGGCGTGCGCCATGTGCTGTTCACAGCAAGCCGCCTGTACGGCCACCAGCGCCACCCCTACATCGACATAGACACCGCAAACTGGCCACAGATCACCGTGTTCATCGCTGCGCACAACGAAGAGAAGGTCATAGCCGGCTGCATGGACGCGCTGCTGCTGACCGACTACCCCCCCGAGCGGGTGAAGATTGTTCCGGTCAACGACCGTTCTCAGGATGGCACACGCGAACTCATCGACGCCCATGTGGCGCGCTATCCGACGCGCATCTTTCCCTTTCACCGCACCAGCGGAAAACCCGGCAAGTCGGCCGCATTGAAGGATGCTCTGGCCTACGCCGAGGGCGACATCGCCATCATCTTCGACGCCGACTACATCCCCGGCCGAGGCCTGCTCAAACAACTGGTGGCGCCTTTTTTTGATCCGGAAGTGGGTGCCGTGATGGGCCGTGTGGTGCCCATCAACACCGGCACCAACCTGCTCACACGCCTGCTCGATCTGGAGCGTTCGGCGGGCTACCAAGTGGACCAACAGGCTCGCATGAACCTGCGCGGTGTGCCGCAGTATGGCGGCACCGTGGGCGGTATACGGCGAAGCGCGGTGGCGGCCGTGGGTGGCTGGCACGACGACACACTGGCCGAAGACACCGACATCACCTTCCGCCTTCTGATCGCGGGCTGGAAAACGGTCTACAACAACCGCGCGGAGTGCTACGAAGAGGTGCCCGAGGAATGGGCGGTGCGACTGCGCCAGGTCAAGCGCTGGGCCAAGGGGCACAACCAGGTGCTCTACCGCTACGGCTGGAAGTTGCTGGCCAGCCCCATGGCCTCGCTGCGCGAGCGCGTGGACGGCATGCTGCTGCTGTTGGTCTTCATGATGCCGCCGCTGCTGCTGCTGGGTTGGGTCATGGCGCTGGCGCTGTACTACCTCAACGCAGGCACCATGGTGGCCCTGTTCATCCCGGTCATGGCGTTGGTGGCGTACGGCGCGTTGGGCAACTTCGCGGCCTTCCTCGAAATTGTCATCGCCGTGCTGCTCGACGGCCACCGGCACCGCATCCGGCTGCTGCCCATCAACCTCTTGTGTTTTGTGGCCAGCCTGTTCGCCATCTCGGCGGCACTGCTGGAGTCGGTGCTGGATCGCCTGCGTGGCCGAGAAATGGTGTGGCACAAAACCGCGCGCTATCGAAAGGCCGCCACATGACAGGCGCCACCTTCAGCGCGTTTTTCTATCTGATGCTGTTTGTACTGGTGTGTGGCTGCCTGCTGGTG